>JAFAPG010000117.1 GCA_019247235.1 Acidobacteriota bacterium | reverse complement strand
TCGCGGAAGTCATAGCGCTCGCGCACAATCCGCATCAGGAGCGGGATCTCGAGTCCCACCAGCACGCCGATCACGATCACCAGCGTGTACATCAAAAGCCCAAATGCCTGTGTATAAGCAAATGCCAGGAACAGCAGCGCGGAAGAGAATCCGCCGATGACTCCGAGCAGAAGTTCGATCCATACGAATCGGTGGGCGAGACCCCGCTCGATATAACGAGACAGGGCGCTGCCAATTCCCATAGCAAACAGGTAGCAACCAATAATGGTGGAAAATTGAAGCACGCTGTCGCCAAGCAAATAGCTGGCCAGCGTACCCGCAATGAGCTCGTAGATGAGCCCGCAGGCGGCAATCAACAGCACGGTAATGAAAAGCAGGATGCCCAAGCTAGTGAACAGCTGCGGCAATGATGACGCAGATACCGAGAGACATCGCCCCAAGCAGAATGGCCAGCGCGGTATTGTGCTCTTGCACAATCTCTTTCCAGAGGTTGTAAGGTGTGACTTTGTCGATGACCAGGAACGCGCCAGCAAAGATCACAATCCCCATGGCCGCATAGATCATCGCATTGACCACATTGTTCAACTGGATGCCCATTACTTGCCTCCTGTGTAGTGGTGGTAAACACCGTAAACGGAACGGTACGAGCCCGGATTGTCGCGAACTGACTTAGGAACGTTCAGCACTTGGTCCACGCGATTTAAACTCCATCCGCGGTATTCAGCGAGCCCGACGATGGCGAGTATCGCCAGGCCGTAGATCAGGTAGAAACTTCGAATCATTTGTCATCCTCTCCAGAAATGGACTGCTGAATGGAGCCGAGGAGGTTTTTCTCCATGGCCTTGAAAGCGTCGCCATCCCCGCTCTCAGCCCAGCGCAGGTGCTCGAAGTTCAACGACCGCCAGGTGATGAGTCCTGCAGGAACAAGCAAGGCAAGTACACCAAGGCCAAAGAAGCTGGCTTGCGGCACATCGCGTTTCACGGTGATGGTGTAAGCGATTGTCCCCCGATTGGGAGCGCTCTCGGGCTCGACGCGCAAGTAGTAATTCCCCGGGGGAATGCTGGGAAGCGTAACCGTGTCTTTGGTGCGGCCCTCCGACCAAGAGCCGTCCTCGTCGTAGCCGTGGTAGTAGCTGACTTCGCGACCAAAGTCGTACGCGTGCCCCGTGTCCTGATTGATCAAGGCGTAGTTCAGATAGATCCAATTGTTGTCTACGCGGGCGGTAGTCGTCAGTTCCACATTCGAGGTGTGGCCTTTCAGTTCGAACCCCTCAGTCACGAACGAGGCTTCGCCTCTTACGCTGCTGTTGAATTGGTAGGATTGTTCAAAGACCTGTTCATTGCGCGCCGTGAAGTAGGAAGCGGCCAGGAGCGCGACCAAAAGTAGCAAGAACAGGCCAACCATGCTCCAGACCACCTTCACATTTGCGCTCATCGGGGAGGGTTGATTCTCGTAAACGCCGATAGGAGTCGGCGGCTGACCCGAGAGTTTGAAGGCCTGCCAAATATCTCGGCCGGTCATGTATTCGCCTAGGGACCAGGTGATCTGTTCCCCGGTTTTCTCGCTCGAAATCATCCGCGGCGGTGATACATAGTCGCATACTTCCGCGATCTCACCCTGCCGTACTTGCCAGGGAAACTCACCCAATACGTAGCTGGTCTCGGCTTGTGCGGTTTGAAAATGTTTGAAGGTTTCTCCCAAATAGCTCAGGCGGCTGCCCCCTGGACCTATATCGGGAAGAGAGCGCAACACGCTGACGTCATTCCAGTGTCCGTTGTATTCCGTCAGATAACGAAAGCCCTTATAGGGATTGAAAAGGAGGTACTCGTGCCAGCTGTATGGAACACCATCGACATGAATCGTGCGCCGCTGAAAACCCACTGCCTCATAGATGGTCCCGCGAATACTTCCCCGCGTACCCAGTGGAATCAAAGGCGGGTCTTCGTGCGTTGCCGCCTCGAACTTCTGCAGGATCTGAAGCTTGGGATCTTGCGCGTCGAGTATTGAATGGCAACTATCGCAGACGATTGTGACTGCATGGCCGAAGGAACGTACCGTCAATGTGGCGCCGCAGCTTGGACAATTCAGCGACTTCACCTGCGGCGTGCCCGCGGGCGTCGGCCCGCTCGAAGTCATGACCACCCCTCAAAGCTGCGCAGGTTCTTGAGTTTCAGGTTTTCAGATTCAACGGCCTCTCCCAGGTACAACACGGGCACTTCATCGCTGTAATCAATGGTGGCGAACTTTCCCGTATGTGACAGTAGATCAACGAAGATCACCTCGGACTTGTCCCAATATTGGAAGGGCAGCTCTCCTTCAACGCCGCGATAATGCGCTTTTGTAACCGTGCTGACGGTGTAGGTCTCCTTGTCCCAGCTGTACTGCTGGCCGATGCTGCACTCGCCCGGCAGGTTGCGGCCGGGAGCTTGAAAGGTCACCGCGTATTCATCTTGGGCATCGGAAAGCCAGCCGCTGGTACCGTTATTCATCATCAGGTGCCACTCATTCCAGTTGCCCTGATCGTATTCGTAGATGATTCGGCCGATAGCGACGAAAGAATGGCCTCCGTAGGTGCCTTCGGTTCCGATCTGGATGGGAGAACTGTCCGGCGGAAGGTCCGCCACCTGGCCGACCTTCTGAAGATCTACATCGGTACGCACCAAGATGGATTTGCAGTATTCGCAAACCGTCTGCACACTGGCCGACCACCGGAAGCTAATCTTTGCCCCACAATTGGGGCAATTCGCAGAGGGCGGCATCACTTAAAACGAGCCTCCTCGATGGCAGCGGATTCAAACGCCGAGCTTGGCGCGTATTCTCGCACCACGCTGCGAACTTCGACCGAGGTCGCAGAAAAC
>JAFAPG010000655.1 GCA_019247235.1 Acidobacteriota bacterium | reverse complement strand
CAACTCCGTCAGCGGAACCTGGAAACAAGGACCAGGCTCATTGCCTCTGGTTTTAGTTCGGGCAACGCCGGCGACCGAGTGGGCAATTCCTGAGCCTCCGCCCCGACTTCCCCCCATGGCAGCCGAGGCCAACCCCAATTTCGAAGTCGCGACCATCAAGCCCAGCAAACCAGATGAGCCGGGAAAAATGCTTAGCGTGCAAGGAAGCCGCTTCAAGACGGTAAATACAACAACTTCGGACTTGATCAATTTTGCTTACGATGTACAAGCCAAGCAGGTCGTGAATCCGCCCGCGTGGGTGAGCTCAGACAAATTTGATATTGACGCGCAGCCCGATACTCCCGGTACTCCGAACCCGCAACAATTGAAAGGGATGGTCCAGAAACTCTTGGCGGAGCGATTCGAGCTGAAGTTCCATGAAGAAAAGAAGGAACTCTCAGCCTATGTTTTGACGGTTGCAAAGAATGGCCCAAAACTAAAGAAAAGCGAAGGTGATCCGAGTGGTTTGCCCTCCCTTTTCTTTCGCCAACTCGGGTATCTGACCGTTCGCAATGCCAGCATGGCGGCTTTTACTCACCTGATGCAATCGGCTGTTCTCGATCGTCCCGTGGTCGATCAGACTGGGCTTGAAGGACGGTGGGATTTCATTCTCAAATGGACACCCGACGAGTCTCAGTTCAGCGGTATGGGAATGAAAGTGCCCCCGCCGAGCGACGCGGCCGATGCCCCGCCACCGTTGTTTACCGCCATACAAGAACAGATTGGCCTGAAGCTTGAGGCCGGTAAGGCTCCGGTCCCGGTGCTTGTGGTCGATCATCTGGAGAAGCCTTCCGCAAACTAGCGATGCCGGTGTCGTCGAAAAGCAGAGGGCTGAGGCTGGGATTTCTGTGTGGTCTGGTCTGGCTGCTCCTCGTCGGTTTGGCGTTTGCATCGGAGTATCACGGGCAGGTTTTTTTGGGTTCTGTGCCGGTACCCGGGGCGACCGTGGTACTGACGAATGGTAGCGAACGATGGGCGACGGTTACCGACCGCCAGGGACTCTATGAGTTTCGTGATGTTCAAAATGGAGCATGGAAGATTCACATTGAGATGCGGGGTTTTGCCACGATTGATAGCGAAACCACCATCACACCGGAGACAGCTCACGCCCTGTGGCAGCTGAAGCTCCTCGACCTGGCTCAGATTCTCGCTCAGGCCGAAGCGAGCGTAGCTGCGCCTGTGCCGAAAGCGCAATCGAACCAACCGTCCGAGACTTCAAACGAACCTGAGACCTCTAAGGCCACTTTCGCAACGACCGCAGACCCGCTCAATCAGCAACCTGACGATGAAGGGCTGCTCGTCAATGGCAGTGTCAATAACGCCTCGACTTCGCCTTTCAGCCTACCGCCAGGTTTTGGCAATCACCGTCCCGGGTCTAAGGGGCTCTATACGGGCGGAATCGGAGCCATTCTCGATAACTCCGCCTTCGATGCTCGTCCGGATTCATTGACCGGGCTCTCGCTGGCGAAGCCTGCGTATAACCAATTGACCGGATTGTTCACTCTGGGGGGGCCCCTGAGGATTCCGCACGTGTTTAGTCGTGGCCCCACGTTCTTTGCTGCCTATCAGCGCACGCGAGATCGCAATGCAATCACGCAGTCAGGCTTGGTACCTAACGCCGCCGAGCGCAACGGCGATCTGTCGGGCTTGCGAAATGCCCAAGGCCAACCGGTCACGATCTACAATCCCGCCACCGGGTTGCCCTTTTCCGGTCCGATCCCGATCAGCCCGCAGGCCCAGGCGCTCTTGAACCTTTACCCCTTGCCGAACGTTGTTGGCGCAGCACGCTATAACTATCAAACCCAGGTGCTCGACAGTAACCACGTGGATGCCGTTGAGCTGCGGCTCGATGAGTCATTGAATCGAAGAGACCAGTTGTACGGCGGTATCGGGCTACTGAGCTCGCGAGCCGATAACCGAAACCTATTTCACTTTCGGGACACGACGAAGATTTTAGGTATCGACACCCGCCTGAACTGGTCGCATCTCTATGGTCACCAACTTCTGGTACTCGTCGGATACCGCTTTACTCGCCTTCGTACATTGGTTGAACCTGAATTCGCCAATCGTCAAAATATCTCAGGCCTGGCGGGAATCATGGGTAATGACCAGCAACCATCGGACTGGGGCCCTCCTACGTTGGTCTTTACCAGTGGGGTTTCTGGCCTTAACGATGCCACAAGCTTGTTTAATCGCAACCGCACGGATGCCGTTTCGGCAAAGATCTCAGACATTCATTGGCATCACACCGTGATCTTTGGCGGAGATTTCCGGAAGCAGGAATTCAACGAGCAAACCCAGCAGAATCCGCGCGGCGTATTCACCTTTACCGGCGGAGCGACCAGCACGAACGCCTCGACCGCGAGTTCAAGTAACGGCTCTGACCTAGCTGATTTTCTCTTGGGCATTCCTGATGCAAGCACATTGGCCTTTGGCAATGCTAAGAAATATTTTCGTGAATCGGTCTATGACGCGTTTGTCACCGATGACTGGAGGATGCGCCCAAAGCTGAGCATGAACCTGGGCCTTCGTTGGGAATACGGCTCCCCGATTTCCGAGTTGTTTCGAAGGCTGGTGAATCTCGACGCCCTGCCCGGATTTTCCGCCGTCGCGCCAGTTGTGGCCCTGAGCCCCAGAGGGCCGCTCACCGGCCAAGTGTACCCAAGCTCTCTAATAAGGCCGGACCGGCGTGGATTTCAGCCGCGGGTGGGTGTTTCTTGGCGACCGATTGCGGCTTCGACCTTGGTCGT
>JAFAPG010000653.1 GCA_019247235.1 Acidobacteriota bacterium | reverse complement strand
CCGCGACAAGCTAATATAGGTTAGCTCCTGGTTGGTTCGGCGCTCGGGGAAACATATTCTGCGCATCCACGGAATCGAGGCTCTAAGTAGGCTCGGTGAGGTAATCGAAAGGCCCGGAAACCCCACCGAGGCCTTTTCGTGAGCCATCCACGTTGCTCCGCACTTCTCCACCGACAAGCGTAAGAGCGCTCTGGCTTTCGGCTTCTCAAACTGCAGATTGGTAGCGCATTCCATCTCCCTCATGTCATCCCCCACTGAACGGACTCCGGTTGGCCGAGCAGCACACAAGGTGAGGGTTCCCGAGCGAAAACCTCTTCGTGTGTTCATGATGGACATGCTAGCCATGGTTCCTTATTACGATGGGCATCTTTGCGCCGCCATGGCGCACGAAGCCGGGGTAGAAGTCACGCTGGGAGCCATCACTTACTCTTATGATCAAGGCTATTTCCACAGACAGGGTGTACAGAATAAGCCTGGAATAGATGTGGCGGCGCGATTGACGCTTCCACGCTTCTTGCGTCGAGCGATAAAAATCGTTGAAGCGGTTGTCAACCTTTGCGTGTTAGCGATCCGTTTCTTGTTCAATCGGCCTGAGGTGTTGCACGTACAATTCCTTCCCATGATGGAGTTTGGCCTTCCGTTTGAGCGCTGGATGCTGCGTCTGGCGCATGCTTTGAGAATCAAGGTTGTTCATACGGTTCACAATGTGCTACCGCCGGCGACAAAGGGCCGACGCCGACCGTCTGCACAAGCCAAATTGTATCGAGGCATCTACCAATCCGTTGATGCTCTGATATGTCATGATGAGCGTGCCAAAGCACGTCTAGTTCAGGAATTTAGCGTGTCGGCGGAACGCATATGGGTTATACCCCACGGTCCGCTATTTGCGGAGACATCTCTGCCCACGCAGGAAACGGCGCGCTCGAGGCTGGGGGTTTCCCGAGATACGCGCCTGGTGTTATGGCAAGGAATCGTTGAACCCTATAAGGGCATTAGCTTCTTGCTGGATGCGTGGCGGGAAGTAGCCGACACCTGTTCTGACGTGCAGTTGGCCATTGTGGGTACGGGTAGCAAGGAAATTCTGGATTCCGTGAACTGTCAGGTTACGGCTTTGGGCATTGCTGCCTCGGTACGCCGGGAGCCCAGATTCGTTTCCGTCGAGGAGCTGGCATGTTGGTATCGCGCGGCTGATGTTCTTGTTTATCCCTACCAGGAGTCCACAACCAGTGGAGCACTAATGACCGGCATTAACTACGGCACTGCTATCGTAGCCACGGCTACTGCGGGATTCCAACAGCTTCTCAAGAACAACCAGAATTCACTGCTGGTCGAATATGGGAATGTCCAGGAACTCGCGGGCGCGCTTCGCCGGTTGATCTCTGACGATGCGCTGCGATCTCGGCTTAGTCAGCGGATACGCGAGCTTCAGGCTATTGCCCCCAGTTGGTTAGCCATTGCGCGTGAGACTCACGACTGTTACAAAGCAGTTCTGCCGAAAACGCATGAAGCCTGGGACTTACCCCGACGTGCAGTTCCATTGTCCTAGACCTCCGCTGGGGAGTACGAATGCGACGTGACTACGAATAACTGAACCTTAGGGAGGGAGAGGGTGGACGCGAAAGCACGTCACATTTTATACGTAATCGATCAACTCGATAGTCTTGATGGTGGCGCCGAGCGGTCGCTCCTGCTCACGACCCGCTTGCTGCCGGTTGAGCGGTACCGCGCGACGGTGGTTACTTTCAAAGAGCCCCTCGATCAGGCCTGCCTACGTCAGTTCCCTTGTCCGGTTCACGTCCTGCCGCTTAACCGGACTTACGATTGGAACGCAGCGAAAGCCGCGCTCCGGTTACGTCGACTGATTCGTCGCGAGCGCGTGGAACTCGTTCAGACATTCTTCGAAAGTGCCGACTTATGGGGCGGCTTGGTGTCTAAGCTGAGCGGCTGGCCAATGCTGATCTCGAGCAGGCGCGATATGGGTTTTCGAAGACGGCTTAAGCATAAAATCGGCTACCGTCTGTTAGGTTGGATGTTCGATCGGATCCACACAGTTTCGGAGACGGTGCGCGAGTACGCGATCCGTGCAGATCATGTAAGCCCGAGTAAGGTCATCACCGTTCCTAACGGCGTATTCATCGAGGCCTCCTCGCACACGAGTTCCGAAACGGCCCGTTCTCGGTTCGGTCTCGACAGTGCGTCACATGTAGTGGTAGAGGCAACGACCGTGCGCCCCGTCAAGGGTCTCGATCTCCTCGTGCATGCCGCGGCCATGGTTTGCCGTCAATTTCCCAAGGCGATGTTTGTTGTTGCCGGTGGTGTAAGTGACCGCGAGTACTTCGACAAGCTAAATGGGCTGGTGCGGGAGCTCGGACTGCTCTCTAACTTTCGCTTCTTGGGCAGTGTCCATCCGATCTCTCCGCTGCTGAGACTGTGCAATGTGTTCTGCCATCTCTCGCGCAGTGACGGTCTTTCGAATGCCGTACTCGAGGCGATGGCTTGCGGGCTGCCGTGCGTGGTGAGCCGCGCAGGAGGAAATGCTGAGATCATCCGCGATGCAGAAAACGGCTTCCTGGTACCCATCGAGAACCCCGAATTGGCAGCGGATCGAATTAGCGCGCTCTTGCGGGATCCAGGCTATGCCCGCAGTTTGGGAGAGCGCGGGCGAAAGATCGTTGAGGCGAACTTCACCGCTGACATGATGGTGAGCCGGCTTGTAGATTTGTACGACCAGCTACTCGATGTGGCTCCGCGAAACGCTAGGCTCGCAACCGCATCCACCGGGGACTAACCCACATGAAGCGGCTAGGCTGGTAATCCTGTATGCATCTTGGACTCGAAGGAGTAGTGCCGTTCGTTCTCTATGTGGGCGGCATATTGTCAGTTCTACTTTCCTTATTCTGGCGCCCCATCGTTGGCATATACTACCTCGCTCCATTAATTCCGCTACAAACCATCCGCTATCATCTCAACAGCTTTCCCCTGGGCCAGAGTGTTGTCGATATCGTGCTCCTGGCAGTCATTATTGGGGCCTTCCGCGAGCGGCGCAGTTGGCGTTTACGAACCCCCCTCGATTCTGTGCTCATGGCCTACGCGCTCTACACACTGGCTTCGCTTTTTTGGGGCTCTCTCTCAATGGGGCTGCCGTTACCGTTGTCCATCGAAGACCAGCGCCTCATGGACTGGAAAGACCTATTCGAAATGCCGGTGATGATGTTGGTAGCGGCCTCAGTGGTACGGACGTCAAGACAGACCTTCATTCTTTTGGCGGTGATGTGTCTCGCAGTTATTCAGCTCGACCGCGGTTTTTGGGCCACAGTTTCCGCAGGTGACTTTTCTCAATATTCGAATGATCTTCGCGATGCAGGCAGCATGGGTTATGTCGGCTCCAACGGACTTGCCGCCTTCGAGGCGCAGTTCATCACTTTGTTGCTCGGATTGGGCGCATTCAAAGTACCGCGTTGGCAACGCTTGGCAATGTTTGGGCTGGCGGGTTTCTCCGCGATATGTCTTATCTATAGCCTTTCGCGCGGCGGTTACGCGGCCTTTCTTGCGGGCTGGTTATTCATCGGCGTCGTGCGCCGACGGACATTGCTTGTGCTGCTCGTTGCCTTCCTACTCTCCTGGACGGCGCTCGTGCCCGGCGCCGTACGCCAACGAGTCTTCATGACGCAGGGCACGGGTGGCGAATTGGATGCTACTTCGCAAGAGCGTGTGGTGCTATGGCGTGATGCTCTCGAGGTGGTTCGCACCAGTCCTATATTCGGCACCGGATACAACACCTATGCCTATATGCACCGGGTCGGGGAATGGAGGGATACCCACAATATCTATTTGAAAGTCCTGGTGGAAACCGGCTTAATTGGATTGACGCTCCTGTTGCTGGTTCAGGGAAAGCTGTGGTGGATCGGTTGGAAGGCCTATCGCACGGTACAGGATCCTCTCCTGCGAGGCCTCGGGTTAGGCCTATGTGGCTGGATCGTGAGCACTGCAGTTGCAAATTCCTTCGGTGATGCATGGACCTTCCTGCAGGTGGATGGGTATTTGTGGCTGATTGCAGGATGTGTCTGTCGCGCGATCGCAGTACAAGCACAGGCCGAGTCTAGGCCGAGTGTGGAGAACGACGAAGCACCGGTTCTGTCTCAACTCGCACCGCAAGAGCTTCCTACATAAATGTCGATCATTAAGCCAGCGTCGATTCTACTGGTCGGTCGAATGACCGGTTTCGCAATCAACTTGCTAACCCCCATGATCATGGTGAGGACTTTTAGCCAGGCGGAGTTCGGAACCTACAAACAGTTCTTCCTGATCTATACGACGCTCTTTGCTGTTGCACAAGTGGGAATGGCGGAGAGCCTCTATTATTTCCTGCCGCTCGATCCCAAGAGAGGTGGAAAATATCTTCTCAATTCGCTCCTGGCGCTTGCTG
>JAFAPG010000652.1 GCA_019247235.1 Acidobacteriota bacterium | reverse complement strand
GGGCGCTGTATTTATTGTTCAATGAGGGATACCACGGCGCATCGGCGGAATTCGCCGTTCGCACCGACCTGTGCCGCGAGGCCATGCGGCTCGCCGCTATTCTCCTGCAGCATCCCCTCGGAACAAAACCGGGTTCTTATGCGCTCGCCGCCCTGATGTGCCTCAACCAGGCACGATTGCCCGCGCGCCTCGATGAGTCGGGAAAACTGAATTCCCTGTTTTATCAGGATCGGTCATTGTGGGACCAGAAACTCATAAGCGAGGGCTTGCAACTTTTGGAACTCTCCGCGGCAGGCTCGACGCTTACCGAGTACCACGTGGAGGCGGCGATCGCGGCGGCTCACGCCACTGCTCGCAGTATGCAAGAAACCGATTGGGAAGAGATCGTATCCCTGTACGACACCCTGATGAGTATTCGCAGCTCCCCCATTGTTGCCCTCAATCGCGCAATAGCCATAGGGCAGCGTGATGGCCCCGAACGCGGCTTGAAGGAGTTACAGGCGATCACCGATTCGAAGCGCCTGGCCAAATATCCCTTTTACCACGCGGCGCTTGGGGAGTCCGAGCTGCAGCGCGGTCGGCGCGAGATCGCCCGCGAGCACTTTTCTAATGCGCTGGTATTTAGCAGAAATCCTATGGAGCGGGAATTTTTCAATGGCCGACTGGAAGCGTGCCGCTGAGAGGTCCCGGCGTCCGATTCGCCGCGATGACCTATTACGGCGTGGCGTGACCCGGCGCCAAGGGAGGGGGCGTTGAGGCGCCAATTTCCGTTCGATCTTCGGTCGCCAAAGCATCCAGCAAGGACGCCGCCTTGGTGACATTATCGACTCCAAAGACGAGCATGGCGGAAGACCCGGCGCCTGGCTCGCTTCCACCGTAGCTGTAGTCAATGTTGATATGCGCTTCGCCCAGACGCGCGGCGGCTCGTCCCAGCGCGCCCGGACGATGCATCATCCTGACCACGGCGACGTCCGTCTCCTCGAAGATCATGCGCATGCCGCCCAGGACGGCCTCGGCTGTAGCCATGTCATCCGCCAAAAAGCGCACCAGGCTTTCCCGCTCCTCGACATACGATTGAAAGGCTAGCACGTTAACTCCGCGCTCTGCCAAGGCGAGAAAGCACCTGCCTAAGGCTCCTGGTTTATCCGCAATGGTAACCGTAAACTCCTTGGCCTTTGCCATACGACTTTGACTCCCTGTGGTGCGGATGCTATTTCAACCGTGAAAGCTTATAGTGCGCCGTCATCTAACTCGCGCACGAGAGAGCGTGACCTTGATACACCTGTGACCAGGGAAGCCCTCGATCTGTGCAATATACCAGATAGACCGGCATCGCAGACCGAATGGGCCGGGGATGCGACCGCCAGGCGCCCACTTTGAGCCCTGCTCTTGAGTGGCTTCCGCGGCCTCACGTTTTTTCCGTCCTTACGAGGCTGCTGCTCGTTGATAACCGGAACATTACGAGCACTGCACCAGGTAGCAGTGCACAAGTGCTTTAAGATCTTAGACTTTGCCAAAGCATAACGAAACCAATGCACAGGCCAGCGAGAATAGGAGGCCCATGAATGTCGCGGCGAATGGTTGGCGCGATCGCGAGTAGCGAGATGCAAACTCCTCTCAGGCGACCTGGGACGCTTTCATGACGCAGCAGGCGCGCACCTAGGCCGCCCAAGAGCCCTGATCCTGCCACTGACGCGCCAGCTCCATAGGGCTGCCAAGCGAGCCCGCAAAGTTCGCCAATGCTTCCTGGAACGAAATACAAGATAAGCCAGCGCTGGTATCCGTAAAGCTTTTCGACAATTGCGCCGACGATGGCAATGGAAGTGAAGTTGAATAGGATTTGTGTCCAACCGTCAGAATGCACAAACATCGGGGTAAGCAGGCGCCACCATTCATGATCGGGGACGGTTCGAGGGGTTCGGGAAAGAGCCATCAAGACGCGAGGGGAAACCAGCTGCGACCGTGTCACCGCCGCCGTGACGCCAAGCACAATGGGTGTAGCAGTGAGAAATTGCCATAGCTGTTCTCGCGCTGATCATTTCCTTTGAGGAAGCGGACATACAAAAGTCGGATGAACAACAATGTTTGCACATCCGAGGCCCGACGGGGAAGGCTGCCCGAAGCGAGTTGCAGCCGGGGGCACTCACTGGCCAGCGGCTGGATGAGAAAGTCGACCCCATTAAGAAATCGGGGGTCGGGAACCCGAGGAAGTACCGCCCAGAAAGGACGGACAACTGGCGCGTATGCAAAGATTGCGAGTGTCCGCTCTGTATCTGCGAGTGCGCGGAAAGAAAGGAGAAGAAGAATATGGATTATGATCCCAGATTTCATTTTGGCTTCCCGAATTGTGGTGAAATGCCGGCGAGCGAGTTGCCGGCGAGGAATCCCCCAACTCAGCCGAGAAACTTCGAACAGAGGATTTTGCGGCACTAGTAGCACTCGCCACAACCCGCGAGAAGACGGACCGAAAGAAGCCGGACTGGATGACCAGCCTGGACTCAAAGAAATCTCGATGAGGAGCCTTTCGGCGCAGTTCTGCTGTGGATCAGATACAGGGCAAAAGAAACTCGCCACTGAGCATTACAAAAAACGTCGCGTAAAAACCGTCGAGCGGCTAGCCTGCCTCCCTTGATTGAGTGGGTGGCGATGTTGCGGCGAAAATCGTAGAATTCTCATCGAAACCTACAGGCAACGCGCCAGGATCACGCGCCTGAACCCCGCCCGCAGTTTAGATCCCGTCCAACCGAATTGATAGGCGGTTGAACCGCAACGGATTTTTCATTTAAGTGTGCTACTCGAGGAGAACCATTGGTTGATAGGGCTGATTCTCCAACCAACAAACCTCACCTGCGGCTCATCCGGTATTGCCGTATAGGTCTTTCTCAGACAGCACCGGTTCTCCGATGTCTTGTCGTCTCGCTCGCGCCGCAGCGCCGAACATGGGGGCGCGAGCCGGTAGCACGGGCGCAAATGCCATGAGTCCGACGGGCTGCACCATATCGTCATAAATAGCTTCGAATCCGCCGCGGCGAAAATAGGTTTCGTGGCAAAAACCAGGTTCCGCCGAAGTTCTTGAGAAAGCTCTGCCACCACTGGCGGTGTGGGTCCGACCTGGTCCGTTTGACCAGGTCGTCAGCATCGCGCCAGTATTGGCGCATCCCCATGTGTGCCGGAAACAGAGAATACAAAATCGTCTCATGGCCCAGCAGACCGTCCGGTTGGCTGGCCACGGAAGCCGAAATCTTGGGTCCAAATCCCACC
>JAFAPG010000651.1 GCA_019247235.1 Acidobacteriota bacterium | reverse complement strand
GCGGTCACAATTGGGGTTTCGCGGCTCAAACCGGCGGCACCAGAAGTCGAACGCAGCACGGTGTGGAGCGATTCAGTGAAACGCGGACAGATGATCCGCCAGGTACGCGGGCTGGGCTCATTGATTCCCAGTCAAGAGTTCACACGTCAAATTCCCGCAGAGACCGAGGCTACCGTGGTCCGCATTCGCATGCTCCCCGGCTCGCAAGTGAAAGCCGACTCGATCTTATTGGAGATGAGCAATTCGCAGGTCGAGCAGGCCGCGATTGATGCCAAGCTCCAGCTGAAAGCTGCGGAGGCGGAATACCAGAGTTTGAAGGTGTCCCTCGAAAGCAACCTGATGAACCAAAAGGCGGGTGCCGCCACGGTGAATGCCGATTTCACTCAGGCGAAACTGCAGTCTGACACCGACAAGGCGCTTTACGATCTGGGCGTCATCTCCGGCATGGCCTACAAAAATTCGAAAAGCAAAGCAGACGAACTCACGACCCGAAACAACATTGAAGGCGAGCGGCTGGATATCGGCCAGAAGGCAATCGAGTCACAACTTGCCGAACAACAGGCAAAAGTCGAGCAAATGCGGGTTCTCTCGGACCTAAAGCAAAAACAGCTTGATGCTTTGCGGGTGCGCGCCGGAATTGAGGGCGTGCTGGTAGACCTACCTCTACAAGTTGGCCAGCATGTCACACCCGGAACCATGCTGGCCAAGGTGGTTCAGCCGAACCACTTGATTGCGGAGTTAAAAGTCGCCGAAACGCAGGCGCGTGATGTGCAGATCGGCCAGCCGGCCTTGGTAGACACCCATAACGGGACGGCCTCGGGAACGGTCATGCGGGTCGATCCGGCGGTGCAGAATGGTACCGTAACCGTCGATGTGAGACTCACCGATGACCTTCCGAAAGGCGCCCGGCCGGATCTCAGTGTCGATGGCACGATCGATCTTGAGCGACTGGATGATGTGCTTTACGTGGGTCGCCCCGCTTTTGGTCAGGAGAACAGCACCATCAGTCTATTCAAACTCGATGGCAACGAAAAGGGTGCCGTGCGCGTTCCCGTGAAGGTTGGACGCGCTTCGGTGAATTCAATTCAAGTTCTCGAAGGTTTGCACCAAGGCGACACCGTCGTTCTCTCCGACATGTCGCGTTATGACAACACCGATCGCATTCGACTGGATTAACTCAACAAGAGGCAGACATCTATGGACGCAGGACTCCCATTGATTGAAATCGAGGACCTCACCAAAATCTTCTACACCGACGAGATCGAAACTCACGCTTTATCGGGGGTTCATCTGATCATCAATAAAGGCGAATACATAGCCATCTCCGGGCCCTCGGGCTGCGGCAAGTCAACGCTGCTTTCTATCATCGGATTGCTGGACACGCCCACGGGGGGAAAATACCAGTTGAACGGAGAACCGGTTGAAAGCTTGGATTTTGCCGCGCGCTCGCGTATTCGCAATCGGGAAATTGGCTTTATCTTCCAGAGCTTCAATCTCATTGGAGATCTTACCGTATACGAGAACGTCGAACTGCCGCTGACCTACCGCCAACGAATGCCTTCGGCTGAGCGCAAGAAACGAGTGATGCAGTCGCTCGAAAGGGTGGGCATGGCACATCGCGTGCGCCACTATCCCTCGCAGCTCTCCGGAGGACAGCAGCAGCGGGTGGCGGTGGCTCGGGCTCTGGCCGGAAATCCTTCGATCCTACTGGCCGACGAGCCCACCGGGAATCTTGATTCGCGCAACGGCGAGGCGGTAATGCAGCTGCTGCAGGAACTGCACCGCGAGGGCGCAACCATCTGCATGGTCACCCATGATCCGCGGTTCGTAAAGCATGCGCAGCGTGAAATCCACCTTTTTGACGGTAAGGTTGTGGCCGAGGACGAACTCAAAAAGCTGATGCAAGAAGCGAACGCATGAGCGCGCTATCAGAAGATCTGCGCAACTCCCGGTCGACGAAAAGAGCGGAAGTGTCCAATTAGTTCACACGTTCTCTGATAACCAGCAGTTTGCTTTTGTGGTTGTCTCTGGGGAACTCGGCAGCTGATTCTTTGCCAGTTAGGCGCATGCCGTTCGCAGCTTTGCCGCGCAGTGAAGCGGAGGGGCTCGCTTTCGCCTTCTCAATTGCGGCACGAGGGCAACGAATATTCAATAGTGGCCTCAAGGCCTGACCGAGCGAGAAGATGAATCGACTACTCCAGGACGTTTGTTATGCACTGCGTCAATTGCGCAAGAGTCCAGGATTCACCGTAGTCGGAATCCTCACTCTGGCCGTGGGGATTGCTGCGAATTCCATAATCTTTAGCGTGATTGAAGCCGTCCTGCTACGTCGGTTACCGTACAAGGATCCAGAACGCTTGGCACGCTTTCGAGATTTTGAAGACCCTGCTGATGCGGGATTCCTTCTGAAGGACCTCCGCTTCCTGAGATCGCAAAGCCGAGTTTTTCAGGATATAGCCTTCTTCTATCGCGACAGTGGTTTCTCAAAAGTGACGCTAATCGCGGCCGGCGAACCGGATTCCGTTCAGGGTGCCTACGTCTCCAGCAACTTCTTTCCCGTGATGGGAATTGCTCCAGCTCTTGGACGTGGCTTCACTGCCGAGGAAGAACTGCGACGGGAACGCGTCGTGGTCTTGAGTCATGGGCTCTGGATGGAGCGGTTTGGCGGCTCAGCCGCCGTACTTGGCCACTCACTCGAGATTGATGGAGAGAAATTCCAAATTATCGGTGTCATGCCTGCCGCATTCCAGTTTCCAGCGCCCGATCAACGGTTCTGGGCTCCGATGACGACCAACCGCTATTGGAACGATCCCGCGCTCACCAACGTAAGTTCGAGTGAGTCACCGCTGCATCCGACGCATGCCCGGTATTTTTATGCGCGATGGCAGGCAGTTGGCCGACTTTTACCCGGGCGGGGGCTTGGGCAAGCGCAAACTGAAACCAGCACGCTGTTCGCGCGTCTGGCTCAGACGGATCCAGACATCAATCGCGGACGCGGAATTAGGGTTGAGCAGCTGGCGAATCGATTACGCGGTGAGACACGGCGAGCGCTGCTGGTGCTGTTTTGTGCGGTGTTGTTCGTACTGCTCATTGCCTGCGGCAATTTGGCGAATCTAACGCTGGCGCGCGGGGTCTTGCGTGAGCAGGAGATCGCCGTACGCGCGGCTTTGGGCGCGGGACGCTCTCGTTTGATGCTCCAGTTCTTGACTGAGAGTATTCTCATCTGTCTGTTTGCTGCGGCTACAGGACTTACGCTTGCCTCTCAAGGCTTGCGTCTTGTGGTTGCCGCGGCACCGGCCGAGATACTCAGAATCGGGGAAGCAAAACTGGACCTTGGTGTCGTCGTATTCACAATGGGGATTTGCATAGCTGTCGCCATCTTTTTCGGCTTGGCCTCGGGTTGGAAGGTTCTAGGACAGGAGCCCAGTCGCTGGCTCAAAACCGGGCCTAACATCGGAAGCCGATTTCGCCTTCGGACTCGCTCAATACTGGTCGCAACTGAGTTTGCGCTCGCTCTTGTGCTGCTGGCGGGCGCAGGGCTGCTGGTTCGTAGCTTTTTTGCCTTGCGCGCTGTTGATCCCGGTTTCATTCCCGAAAAAGTTCTGACCATTAAGATTTCGCCGGAGATGGAATCGCCTGCTGCGACAAGAACTTTCTACGATGTAGTGCTTAAGCGGGTAAGGAGTCTCTCCGGAGTTGAAGCCGCCGGCCAAGTGGATGCACTTTTTGAACTCGGCGCTCAAAGCGAGCTCGGGCTGCGGGCGATTGAAGGTCGTGCTCCCGAGCGGC
>JAFAPG010000643.1 GCA_019247235.1 Acidobacteriota bacterium | reverse complement strand
TGAAATGGAATCAGCTGGATCTCGACAACGCCATCTTTCACGTGGTGCGCAAGAAGAACGGATTCAGTGGCGACCATCGCTTGCGCGGCTGCGAGCAGCGCGCCTTGCGCAAACTGAAGCGCGAAGGTCCGAGTGCTGGTGAGTTCGTGTTTGCTTCTGAACGTGGCGGACCGCTGAAGCCACTAGCGGTGCAGGTTCTTTTCGACCGGATAGCGAGAGATGCCGGACTAGGAGATCTGAATCTTCATCCGCATGTGCTGCGGCATAGTTGCGGGTATGCACTGAGTGATCGCGGTGCCGACCTGCGCGTTATTCAGGATTACCTCGGCCACAAACAGATAAGGCATACCGTGCGCTATGTCGCACTGTCGCCGCGGCGGTTCGATGGGCTGTGGGACGACTGAGACGCGCCGCGTTGGAAGAGCGAGGACCTAATGGACGTGCAATATCAAACCGACTTTGGCGCGTCGACTTGATGTTTTATTTCCTCGGATTCGAACCACCTTTTGAGCAGCGAATCGCTAAGCGCTGAAAGCCGGCCGGCCGCCGCATTCATAGAAGCCTGGAGGCGAGCCAGACCTCGGGTGCGCCTGACGCGCGGTAGACAGCGCAGATTTCCGCGTCATCGAGCACCGGGACGGGTTGCGGGTAAGCGTCGATGAGGCGTTGCCAAAGGCGCGTCCCGGCATTGCGACCTTCGACTTTCAGGATGAAGTCGAGGCGAGCTCTGGCAGCGGCGAGCGAGCCGCTGGGCGCTCGCTGGGCGCATTCGAGCGAGCAGTAAACGCCGAGTGCCACTGGTTCGGCGCTCGGCGGCTGGTGTATGGTGGTCGCCTTCCAGAGTCGCGCCGGACGGTCGTTGTCACAGCTGTCGCATTGAACAATGAACATGATTTGCTCCTTATGGAGCGACCTGCTAGCAAGCCTTCCGCACCTGTTTCATAGCGGGTGTCGGCTGAATGTGAGGTTCAATATGCCTGCGCAAGAGAACAAAGCAATCTTTCTGCGGTTCATCGAGGAATTGAGGCGCGGCAATATCGGTATCGTGGACGAAGTGTGCTCGCCCAATTTCCGCTTCTATTCTCCAAACTCGCCCAACTTTCCACGAGGTCTTGAAGGCGCCCGAATGCTCGCGAGCCGGGGCAAAGATTCCGCCGTGGAAGCGAAAATTGAAGACATTATCTGCGAAGATGACAGAGTCGCGGTTCGATGGACCTTTACAGGTATCTATCGCGGAGAGCCGCAACCCGGATACCCGAAGCCGGGACAGAAAATAACTTTCGGCTCAATGAGCTTCTATCGATTTGTTAACGACAAGATCGAGGAAGATTGGGGCCTAGACGTTGTGTCGCCGACCGACGATCCGTGGAGTTGACCGATTTTCAAACAAGGACACTTAGCCCCTTCAGCTTAGGATATTGGCGGACCGATTAGCACAGTCCCAAGTCGTGCAGTATGTTACCGAAAACTCCTCGGTCAAAATTGCTGCCTGCCGGATATATCTCGGCAGGCAACGTCTCAACGCTGGCTTGCTGGCGGTTGGATCGGCTTGGCCGCACAGCGAAAGGTCTTACAGCGCTATTCGATGACTTGATTCAGCGCAAGGTCAATCTCGTTCACTGCGCGATGGCTTGGACCTTTCGACGCCGGCAGGGCGGTTGATGGCGAACGTGTTGGCCAGCGTCGCGGCTTATGAAACCGAAGTCCGATCAGAGCGACAGATGGCCGGCATAGCAGCGGCCAGGACCCGTGGCGTGCAATTCGGTCGACCTCGAGGCAGCAAAAAAGAGCCGCATACCGGATGAGAAACGGCGTGCGGTGTTAGAACACAAAGCAGCCGGCTGGAAAGTCGCCGACATCTCGCGTGCGGTGGGTCTGGCGCGCAAAACAGTTTACGAAGTGCTGAGGGCAGCTTGAAAGACTTCATGGCCACGAAGCAGCAATGGACGGAAGTGTTCCGCAATTACGAGGCTCTCGCGCGGGGCATGGTGGTGCTACGCGAGATGCTGGAACTGCGGCGCCAGAACAATGAGCAACCAACAGGGTCGTTCGTTTTCGCATGCGAAGTGCTGCGCTGGTTCGACGCCAACCCTTAGCGCGCTCAGGAGCGCGCGGTCGTGGACAGGTAACCCACTGCGTA
>JAFAPG010000631.1 GCA_019247235.1 Acidobacteriota bacterium | reverse complement strand
TATCTCATCTTTTATCTGATCTGCGGATTTGTAGCCGCCTTAACTCACATCGTTTTCAATATTGCCTCGAATGAACCTACCGTAGGCGCCAGTGGCGCGATTGCCGGCGTTATGGGAGCCTATGTGCTGCTTTATCCCCGAGCCCGGGTACTGACACTTGTGCCGCTGATTATCTTCTTCACCTTTTGGTGGTTGCCGGCGTGGATTTTCCTCGGATACTGGTTTGTTATCCAATTCCTGAGCGGGGCGGCCACCTCCATCGCGGAAACCAGCCGCGCGACCGGGGGCGTAGCTTTCTGGGCCCATGTGGGCGGATTTGTAGCCGGACTTGTCTTAATCAAAGTTTTCCCACAACGCGCGACGACTTACCGCTAGGGAAACTGGTGACGAAGCGCCTGGGCCAATCGACAAGACCAATGTTGCGCCGACCGCACCTGGTAAGCATCCGGCCGGAGACCGTGGGTGGTCCGTCTTGTCGCCGTGGGGGCGTTTCACCAGGCCAAAACGCTTGCAGTACCTGCCTCTATAATTGAAGACATGTCCTCTGCTGTCCAGCAACTTGCCTCCGCCGATTTTCCTACTCGTTGGGGGCATTTCCGGATTTACGGATTTCGCCAGCTCCCCGCGACGGGCAAATGGGAAGAAGCCGTTGCCTTGGTCATGGGGGACATTCATGGCGAACCGCCGCTGGTGAGAATTCATTCTCAATGTCTTACCGGCGACGTATTTGGGTCCTTGCGCTGCGATTGTCGTCAGCAGCTGGAATTGGCGCTTTCGATGATTGCCAGCGAAGGCCGCGGCGTTCTTATCTATGAACAGCAGGAAGGGCGTGGTATTGGATTAATGCCAAAGCTACAAGCTTATGAGCTCCAAGACTCGGGTCTGGACACGGTCGAGGCCAATGAACGACTTGGCTTCCAGGCTGACCACCGCGGCTTCAGCCTGCCAGCAGGGATTTTGAAAGCGCTCCAGTTGAAAAAAGTGAGATTGCTATCTAACAACCCTGGTAAGGTTGCCGCCCTCGAACATGCCGGCATTCACGTCACCGAACGAGTTCCCTGCGAAGTGATACCGAGTGCTCACGCGGTCGAGTACGTCAAAACCAAGAAACAGAAGTTAGGTCACTTATTCAGCGGAGAGAGCTCGTCCTAATAGTGGCGCCGGATCCTGCCACTACCACGTCAAGGAACGCTCTCCTGGCCAAGAGGCGGATCATTTCCCGGCGGTACTCAGGAGTTAGAGCCGAAGTGGTGAGGGGTTTTGCGGTTCGGGCGGCCAGTTCGGCAACCACCTCCGCAAATTCACTCGGCGTGGTCGCAACCCTCATGGCGGCAGCCATTCCCTCAACCATGGTGGGTGCGGGATTGACGGCTGTCAAAGCTACCCTAAGTACCTCGATGCGCTCCTCGTCCCCTTTCAGAGCTAAGGCCACCGCCGCCAAAGGGTAATCGATGGAACCGCGAACCCGAATTTTGCGGTAACTTCCGCGAAGATCGGCCGAAGTCGAAGGCAAGATAATGCGGGTGATGAGTTGGTTTCGCTGTAGCCGGTGATAGGAATCGCCTTCCCCGGTATAGAGCTGACGCAGCGGAATGCGTTCTGTGCCGACGGCACTCATGACCTCTATTTCTGCTTCCAGACAGAGCAGAGCCGGAGGTGTGTCGCCGGCAAACACGGCCCAGCACTTGGTCCCCCCGGGTGCAACATGGCAAAGGTTGCCGTCTTTCTTCAGGCAGAAGCCGCAAGATTTTCTCCATGCCTGCGACTGGTTGTACCAGAGGCAACGAGTGTCGAGACATATATTTCCCGCTAAGGTCGCCATATTACGGATCACAGGAGAGGCAACGGCTTTGGCGGCTTGAACTAGCAATGGATAGTGTTGTTCGAGATCGCAGGAGTGCTCAATCTCGCGCAAGCTGGTAAGCGCCCCGATTTCCATGCCATGTTCGGTTTGCCGAATTCCCTTCAGTTCCCGGATGCCGCCTATATCCAGCACATATTCCGGCGCAAACAGCCTTTGCCGCATGGAAGGAAGCAGATCAGTGCCCCCGGCGAGAATCCGCACCTGGGATGGATTTTCCTGCAGTCTGAAGAGCGCTTCCGACAACGTGCGCGGTCGCAGAACTGTGAATGCCGGTAAGGTCATGGTTCACTCCGAACCCAGGTCATCGAGCCGCTGTGACAAGTCGAAGAAACAATCCGCACCTCATGTGCGCGCTTTGCTGATTGGGGTGGCATCGGATGGATGTCGCTTTGGCCCCTTGCCTTGAAACCGGAGCGAGCCTCCATGTTCGCGGAAGCGC
>JAFAPG010000622.1 GCA_019247235.1 Acidobacteriota bacterium | reverse complement strand
GGCAGCATCGCATAACCGGATTCTAGCATCGGCGTGGCAGCATTGGCGCGTGCTACTTTGTCGCGGTCAACTTTAACCATTTCGATGGGCATATACGTATCTCCATCGCCTTTGCCTTCGGCGATCTGGTCCCAGTCGAAGGCGGCGAGCTCCTGGCCAATTGAGCTGCCGCTCGAGGCATCTTCGATCAAAACAACGTCGGGCTTGCGGATATTGCACGGAACCTTGGTGCCGTCATTGAAGTGGAGCGAACAGCCGGCTTGGAAGGTCGTCAGTACGCGCCGCTTGAGCTCGGGAAACGTCATTTTCTCGAGGTAGAGATGCAGCAGGTAGAGCCGCGAACCGTAATCGCGAGTCGCCTGCCCCCACAGCGAGTAGGCGCAGTAATAACAGCGCCGTTACCGTCTTGCGCTCGCCGTCCGCGGGAGGCGTCGGGTCGACTGAAATAGCAATGTCCAGCGTCCCCGAGGAGGACGCCGGCGACCTGGCGGTAGCGCTACTTGCCGCGAGCGAGGTCCCGCAATCGCCGCAGAAGCGCTTGCCTGGAGGGTTCTCCACACCACATTTTGGACATGAATTGATGAGGGGAGCGCCGCAATCCCCGCAGAATCGCTTTCCGGATGGGTTGTCGCTCTCACACCTCGGACACAGCATCGCTCATGAGCATTAGCGCAAACCGATACTAAATGTTAACCCGTCTGACTTAATCCCATAGGATGGCTGACCGCCAATGATCGATTCTAATGTCCGATCCGGGTTTTTAACGTGCGGGGTGCGCTCGCTCAAATCTCTCCGGCAGCACGAATTGGCGAGACGGCCTCCGTGGGATCGGCGACACCAGGACTGTCGTAGCGGGCTAGTCGCTATGATGGCGTGGTGGAGTACAAGCCAACGATGCTTGCGCTGGCTAGAATGTGGCCGTGCCTCCCTGCCCTAATCAGGGCCCGATACAGGGTTTCCGAATTTGCCGGGAAATTCGCCGACGAGGGCAATTGGAGCTCTTCGTCGAGAGCATAGACCGTGAACAGGTATTTGTGGACGTTCGGGGGAAAATTGGGGGGCGGACATGGACCATCGTATTCGTTTCCGCCGCTGGGTAAACCGAAGTCATTGAGGATCTGCGTACCGAAGGTGCTTCCGGCAACGCCCGCGTTCTCAGGAAGTCCCGTGGCGTCGCCTGAAATGTTGTACATCCCCCAGTGGGTAAAGGCTGCCGTTACGTCGTACGCGATCACCACAAAGCTGCGGGTATCGCGTGGGACATTGGTCCAGGAAAGCTCGGGAGATTCATTTCCGCCGGTCGCTCCATTAATCGAGCAGCCATTGGAACCGCCCGGCACGATGATGTTGTGAATCATTACTATTGGGAGTGTCGAGTTGTTCTCGAAAGTCGTGCTCGTCACTTGGAATTTATGGTCTTCGCGATCCTGGGCGAACCCTACATTCGTCATCACCAGGAATCCAAATGCTGCGCATGTAATAATGCTTAGCGTTATCATGGGACCTCCTTCCCTTGAGAGTGGCCAAGGATTCGCCGCCAATCAGCAACGTAGATGCCGGTTCAAACTTGATGATTAAACAGTGCTTTACTCAATATTGCAAAGCTATTCTGCAGAAATGCTACTAAGCTCCGTTAGCATTGCTAAGGTGTTTTAGCATTTAGGCCAGGTCGGAAAGATGTACTGACGGCTTACCAGAATTGTGACCGTGGCAGGGTGAAGCATCGCTGCTTAGCAGGGTTCATAGCAGGCGCAGTCGAATTTCGTAAAAAGGGGAGAAGCACCCATGGAAGAAGGCGCTCCAAGCCGCACGGCGATGGTTACCGCCATGTTACGCGGCGCCCATTTTCTACTTGACGCAGGGCCCAGGATCTTGGACGACTCTTTCGCCCGCGCCTTCGCCGGCTTTTCAAGTGACGAAGACCTACTAAAAGCTCTAGCAGCAACCGTGTTCAGAAACCGCGCCCAGGAGAGGAGAAAGGGAGGATGGGGAAGTGAGCGCAGGTATTTGCCAGTGAGTTTTGTTGTGAAGCATGGCATTGAGAATAACGAGGAACTTGCGCATGCAGGCGGTGAGCGCGGG
>JAFAPG010000722.1 GCA_019247235.1 Acidobacteriota bacterium | reverse complement strand
CTCGTGTAGCAAGGCGGCGGAGATCATAGCCAATGACGCGCCCAGTAGTACGCCAGACCGATATATTCTTTCAGTGCAGCAGTGGTAATGACCAATACACCTGCATCTGGAATAAGGTTGAGAGCGACTTTCTCGAAAGTAGCATCGGATTGTGCAACATCATACTCAGTGACAGCGAAGTCGGTCGGCGACGGAATCGAATCAATACCCTGGCGCCTGAATGTGCGAAGTGCCCGCGGCATATGCATCGCCGACGTTACCAGCAGAATCTTATCCATTTTATGACTTCTCATCAGCTGCTTGACCACCCTGGCCTCCTGATACGTGTTGTTGCTTGATGGCTCTTCGAGAATAGCTGAGGGCGGCACTCCCATTACGCCAAGCGCCTGCGCGGTGCTTTCGCCCTCGTTTGGCTCTGATTCGCGCCGCGGCGTTATTCCGCCAGTCACAACAACCAGTGGCGCTTTGTGGCTGCGATAAAGGATCGCTGCGTAGAGCAACCGATCTCCACGCGCAAGATGCACGTTGCGTTGGGGCGGGAACGCTGGTTCCACCATTCCCCCTAAAACGACAATCGCGTCCGCGGGAGGTGGTGAAGGGGAAGGCAGGTATGAGCGTTCCAGCGGTTCGACTAGCGCAAAATTGACCCACCGATTGCCACTAAGGAAGAGCACCGCGAATGCGATAAGGCAGCAGCCTCTCGCGAGGGAGGGCCGCCGGGGCGCAATAGCGGCGGCGAACGCGATGAGCAAACAGGTGATGCCAACCGGATAGACCAACATTGGCAACAGCCTGGAAAGAAAAAGCATGTGAAACAGTCCACCTCCTTTAACGTCGGCGCCGATCCTGAGTTCCCATTGCGCCGAGTAGTTGTCGAAATCGACAAATTCTGGACTCGAGTACGTGATTTACGGCTGTCCCTGCTTCGTTATACCCAGAGACTTTCTCAATGGAAGCCGAGATGGCGAACTCAAAACACCCGGCTTGCTTATTGAGGCAGCAAAGTCCGCGTGCGTTTGCTAGCCGTGGTTTTGGAGCGGTGCAGACACACCGGCAAGGAAACTCTGCTTCTGCTCTAGCTTATTACACAGGTTCTGGCTCAGAGCCGAAGGTTCCACGCCGTGCGGCCCCTCATCTTTCACGTCATTCCTCGAAGAGCGAAAAAACCACGCGCAGCGATGAAACATGCATCGACCTGCATCATCGCATCGTGGTATCGCCAATCGTCACCATACAAACGAGGACCGTGGCGCCGCCCCCACGCTTCTAAGGAGGAATGCGAGCGCACAAGATCACTGACTCGATCGTGCCGATCTGACGACCTTGGGAGGGTGTAGGCGGAGACGCGAGGATCAGCGTCGTGCTCGAAATCAACGGAAATCGTCGCGAATAAATACCGCGAGCCCTTGCACGGCAAGACGAATGTGGAATTCTGCACCGCTGGAGGCGGCTCTCATTGTGATCGGCAGGTGCTACCTGGCGGATTGCCGGATCTGCCGGAAGCTTGCGCGAACCTCGCGGACGAATGTCTCCGGCTGTTCGAACGCGGCAAAGTGCCCACCCTTATCAAGTTCATTGAAATAAACCAGGTTCTTGAATCTCTTCTCCGCCCATCGACGAGAAGTGCGTAATATCTCTTTGGGGAAGATCGAGCACCCGGTTGGTACCGTCACCGGATCAGTCGGAACGTTGCGAAAACTTTCCCAATAAAGCCGTCCGGAAGACGCGGCGCTTGCTGTCACCCAATACATCATCACGTTATCGAGCAACTCATCTCGGGTTAACACGTTCTCCGGGTGACCGTCACAATCGGTCCAGGACCAGAACTTCTCAACGATCCAGGCCATTTGACCCACGGGCGAGTCACAAAGACCATAACCGAGCGTCTGCGGCCGCGTACTCTGCTGCTTTGAGTAGCCGGAGTCCCATTCGTTGTAGTGTTTGATGCTGGCGATTGCGGATTTTTCTCTTTCCGTCAGATCCTTAGCTTCCGGATCGGGTGGCGCAAACAGCATGTTCAGATGGATTCCGATGCAATTGACGGGGTCTTGGATCCCGATGCAGGTCGTGACTGCCGAACCCCAGTCTCCCCCTTGGGCGGCGTATCGCTTATAACCAAGCCTTGGCATCAGTTCGGACCACGCACGGGCAATGCGCTGGACGTTCCATCCACTCCGCGTTGGCTTGTCCGAGAACCCATAACCGGGAAGCGAGGGACATACGATATGGAATGCATCGGCAGCACTGCCGCCATGGGTAGTCGGGTCAGTGAGGGGCTCAATTACCTTGTGAAACTCCACGATCGAGCCAGGCCATCCATGCGTCATGATGAGCGGTGTCGCGTCGGTATGAGGTGAACGGACGTGGATGAAATGGATACCCAGACCGTCGATTTCGGTCTTGAATTGGGGGAAACGGTTGAGAAGTGCTTCTCTGGCGCGCCAATCGTAGTTCTGAAGCCAGTACGATGCGACCCCTTTCGCATAAGTCGGCGGCAGGCCCTGTGACCAGTCATCGACACATTCGCGCTCGGGCCACCGCGTCGCGCGAAGCCTGCGCTTAAGGTCTTCGAGTTGGTCATCCGTCACAGCGATTCGAAAAGGTGCAATCTGTTGGCTCATTTGAACTCTGCTCCTAAGAATTTTCGAGCATCGGTGACCATTTGGAACGTTGATTCTCGATGAGGAATTCGAACATCTTGCGATCGGCACTGTTTCAAATACTCACGTTCCGTGACCGATTACTTCTGCCAGATTTTTACTTTTGTCAAATCCTCTGGGCCGCCTCTGCGTCATCGTGGCAATGCGATAGACGATCAAAGCACCCTGAAACTCAAGCTACATTTGGCCATTCTAACTAGCCCTGCTTGCTGGCCCATTGACCTCGGCTACATCCGCGATTGGTGCTTCTGACCGCCGGAGATACCGGCTGCCAACTTCGCAACCCCAAATTTACGCCGAAGTCACTCTGGTAGATTGCTGCGCTACCGCCGCGATCTTTCAAAAGACGCATGAACATACCGGCTCCCCTGGTCGGTATTTACGAGCTATTCTCCTGCTCGGTGCCTGCGACGCGAGTTGTTCCATTACATAAGCCAGAGCCGGATTCGCTCGCGAGCGACTTGGAACAGCACGCCCCTCCAAGAGGGTCGTGGCTACCAAGAATTCGACCACGACGTTTGACTTGGACAAGGCTGAGGAGAAATGCCATGCAGCATAAACTTCTTTCGGAAAAACCCAAGACCTACGCTTTAATCTTCGAAAGTGGAGATGAACTGGCCGCAGGTCTCAGACGATTCGCGGCGGAGCAGAAGCTGGCGGGC
>JAFAPG010000441.1 GCA_019247235.1 Acidobacteriota bacterium | reverse complement strand
GGAATTGCCACGTATTCGCATGGAAAATGGCGTTGGCCAGCTCCAGGTGAATGGCGAACCGTTTCTGATGTTAGGCGGGGAGCTCGGCAATTCCTCAGCCGGGACCGCCGCCGAAGCCGACGTCGTGATCCCGAAGCTCGCAGTCCTCAACGTGAACACCATCCTCGTGCCGGTTGCTTGGGAGCAGCTCGAGCCGAGGGAGGGAAGCTTTGATTTCAGTATTTTGGACCACTGGCTCCAGGTCGCGCGACAGCACAACCTGCGCCTGGTGCTTCTTTGGTTTGGCAGCTGGAAGAATGCCTTCTCAAACTATGCGCCTGCCTGGGTAAAGTCTAACCCCAAGCGTTTTCCTCGTGCAGAGGGCGTCGATCAAAAACCTCTCGAGATTCTCTCGACCTTGTCCCTGGAGACGCGCCGAAGCGACGCCCGCGCTTTTTCGTCCTTGATGCGTCATCTCCGGCAAGAAGATTCCAATTCCCAGACTGTGCTTATGGTGCAGGTGGAAAATGAAGTTGGCTATCTCGGGCTGGGGCGCGATCGCTCTGCGGAATCGAACCGCGTCTTCAGCGGCCCCGTACCAGAGACATTGTTACGCACTCTCTCAGGCAAGCGGCTTGAACTCTCTCGAGAATTGGCAATGCAGTTCAACCCGCATGGCCAACGTTGGAGGGAAGTGTTCGGAGATGCGGCGAATGAGGTTTTTATGGCCTGGAACTATGCCAGCTATATCGAGACCGTGGCTCAGGCCGGCAAAGCCGAGTACGCGCTTCCTATGTATGTGAATGCGCAACTTCCGGCCCCGGAAGAAAGGGCGGGCGAGTATCCAAGTGGAGGCCCTCATCCTGATAATTTGCCGGTCTGGAGGGCTGCCGCCCCCAGCATTGACTTTTATTCACCTGATATCTATTGGCCAAATTTTGAATACTGGGTACGAAGCTATCAGGTGGCGAACAATCCTGGTTTTATACCGGAGGCGCGACTAGAGAGCGCTCCCTACACGGCACTTTATGCTTACGGGGAGGGTCATTGCTTTGGTTTTAGCCCTTTCGCCGTTGACAGCCTAGTGCCTCCGGAGAAGCCGAGCGACACAAAACCCATGATGATGCAGGTCTATGAGTTGTTGGGGAGTATTCACAACTTGTTGCTCTCCGCCCAGGCGCGAAGGCGAAGTCGTGCTTTGCTGCTCCATTCAACCAGCGCACGCCCGACCCAAACCGTCGCCCTCGGAGGATACCTGTTCACGGCAACGCTCTCCCGATCATGGCCCGCCAGAGCGGTCATCGCCGACGATGGCGCGATGCTGATTCTAGAAAGTTCACCCGGGGAATTCTATCTATTGGGTATGGGGCTGACCGTCAGTGTTGTCCGTGATCCTGATGTCGATGCGGGAATTGCCGGGATAGAAGGAGTTGAGCAGCTCTCTGGAAGCGGGGGACAGTGGACTAGGGAACGATGGTTGAATGGCGATCAGACCAATCAAGGCCGCCAGATTCTGTTGGATCCGCACCAGCCGCATATTTATCGTGTGCGGTTGTACTCGATGGTTCCTGAGCGGTAGCGCTGAGAGAAGGCGGCGATGCCATGTCGGCAAAAAACTCTGAGGACAATTTCGGCCCTGCGCCCCTCCACTCGTACCAGCTCTCTTCGTCAAGCGCTGATTCATGAACGGTGAGCGAATGGGTGATTTCACGAACTAGAACAATCTGGCTGCCTAGGATCAGTGCCGGTTGGCCGCCAGTGTTCGCGCGGATTTTCATCCCTGTGCGCTGCAAGGGTCGCAGCCGGGATAGACTATTGGGTTTTTGGGTGTTTTCTCCCCGAATGGAAAAGGGCGATGGATAGGTCTTCGTATACGCGCAGACGATTTATGAAAACAGGCACGCTCGGTGGTGCCGCGGTTGTGTCCAGCCAATTTAGTCACTTCGCTGTCGGAGTTGAGAATAGACCAGCTTCACCCACTGCAAGTCGCTTGCCTTCTTGGATCGATAAGCCGATGCGCTGGGCACAGTTGACGCTGGTGGAGGATGATCCCGGCAAATTTGATCTTGGCTTCTGGCTAGATTATTTCAAACGCACCCATTCTGACGGCGCGTGCCTAAGCGGCGGCGGGTGTGTAGCTTACTATCCGACCAGAGTGCCGTTTCATCATCCTAGTGCCTGGTTGGAAGGCCGCGACGTACTCGGTGAGTTGATATCCGGTTGTCGAAAGCTCGGCATGGTGGTATTGGTACGCACCGACCCCCACGCAACCTATGACGAGACTCAGGTCGCGCACCCGGACTGGATCGCCGTGGATTCCGAGGGCAAGTCCCGACGCCATTGGTCCTCGCCAGAGATGTGGGTCACCTGTGCCCTGGGCCCCTATAACTTCGAATTCATGACCGAAGAGCACAAAGAAATCATGGCCCGCTACTTGGTGGACGGGATCTTCATCAACCGCTGGGACGGCTCGGGCCAGTGTTATTGCGGACACTGCCGCACGAACTTCAAGAATGCGTCAGGATTAGATCTGCCCCGTACAGACGATTCCCACGATGCCGCCCGACGAGCTTACATAGAGTGGCGGGAGCAACGCCTGTTTGATCTTTGGGACCTTTGGGAACGCGAGGTGCGCAACATCAA
The DNA here is from genome assembly GCA_019247235.1 of Acidobacteriota bacterium. GTDB lineage: Bacteria > Acidobacteriota > Terriglobia > Terriglobales > Acidobacteriaceae > Gp1-AA145. The sequence goes on along the minus strand of JAFAPG010000441.1, from coordinate 3,988 downwards.
TCCCGATGCCGCTGTCATACCCAACACTGGAGGAGGCGCCTTGAGTTCGCTCGACATGCGACGAGTTGGCGAGAGGGCGCCAATGCTAGCGGCCGACCGTCAAGCCCGCCGGGGGGTGGCAGCTCCTTGGTTGAACGGAAAGAACGCCAAGGAATACCGTGCCACGATGGGTCCAAAGCCGGTCGCTGGACTGTTTAGTGTGGGACTGGAGGAACCGTACCGCTGGAAAGACAGCGTTCAAAGCGCTCCCGAGATTCGTATTTGGGTGCTCGACGGAATTGCCAATGGCATGCGGCCCTGGTTCAGCAAATTCAGCGGAGTGCTCCATGATCGACGTTGGCTGAAGGTTGTAGAAGAGATTTATGACTGGAGTTACAAGTGGGAACACTATTTACGTCACCAATCGCCAATTGCTCGCGTGGGCTTAGTTTATTCTCAGCAGAGTGCTCGCTTCTACGGGGGCAGCACGGCCGTTGCCAGAGTTGAGGATGCCACGCTTGGCTGGTATCAAACGTTGGTCGAAGCGCGCATTCCCTTTGAGATGGTGCACGACGAACGGTTCGATGCGGTCGACATCGAAGCTTTCAGAGCCCTTATCCTGCCCAACATCGCTGTCCTCAGCAATCGCCAATGCGGCCAACTTCGCGCGTTTGTCGAACGTGGCGGGGGACTAATTGCTAGCTTTGAGACCAGCCGCTATGACGAGCGAGGTTTGGTGCGCAAAGACTTCGGCCTGGGGGAGATGTTTGGTGCCCGCTGCCGCGATCGTATTGCCGGACCCATGAAAAACTCCTACCTGCGGCTCGAGCACGACAGCGTGGGGAATCATCCGCTGCTGAGGGGCTTAGAAGATGCGCCGCGCATCATCAATGGCGTCTACCAAGTTGAGGTAGAGCCCCGCGAAGCAATGCGGGAAGTGCCACTTACCTTGATTCCCAGTTACCCCGATCTCCCAATGGAGAAGGTCTTCCCCCGTCAAGGACGCACTAACATCCCGGAGGTCTATCTGCGCGATCTATCCCCCGCCGGTCGGGTCGTTTACTTCCCTGGGGATATCGATCGCACGTTCTGGGAGGTTTTGAACGTTGATCACTTTAAACTACTTCGCAACTCGGTCGAGTGGGCGACCAATGAAGTGGCGCCGGTTGAAGTCACCGGACCAGGTTTTCTCGAGGTGACTGCCTGGGAGAATCGTGATTCGCTAGTCGTGCACTTGGTGAACCTAACCAACCCCATGGCCATGAAAGGTCCTTATCGAGAGTTCATTGCCGTTGGCGAGCAGAAGGTTTCTCTGCGGCTACCTCGAGCCATGACCGCCAAATCCGCCCGCCTACTGGTGGCCGACAAGCCGGCAGAGTTTTCTCAGAACGGCCACGAACTCACCCTCAGGGTACCCTCGGTTGTTGATCATGAGGTGCTCGCCATTGACCTGCCTTGATCCCTGCGCGCCCGCTAACCACCGGTTTTCCGAGCTACTGCCCGAGGCACCTGAGGCATCTAGGTCTTGCCCGGCTTTGCCTGTCACCGTTAGAATCACGAAGACGTCGAGTCCCGCCACTTCGGCGGGAGCGGGGGACCCGAACCGCCAACATTCGCGGGGCGTACCCGTTAGTCCAGCCTACATCGGATAGCGGGAGGACACCTTTCAGTCCGAGCCCGACAGCTAACCTCGCAGACGCAGAAAGGGGTTGTGCTCGCCGCTTGTAGCGAGCCGCTACCGATGCAATTTACCCGCCCTTCCAAGACGGTGACAGCCAGCCCGGCTGCACGTGTTCTGGTGGCCTCAAGCGCCATGCTGGCCTTCATCTCCTTTTGGCGCGTTGCAGCCATCGTGTTGAACGATATGGGTTCGTCAGCCTTTTATGCTGGCGCCATTTCTGAGCACTTCGTGGGCAAGCCGGCGCCCTGGTTTGTGCTCGCCATCATGCTGATTGCTGGGACCGTAGCTGCCCTTTACATCGAGAGCTGTGGCATGTTCGTGCGCGGCGGCGTTTATCGCGTAGTGAAGGAGGCGATGGGTGGAACACTCGCCAAGTTTTCGGTTTCAGCCCTGATGTTTGACTATATACTGACCGGCCCCATTAGCGGGGTCTCTGCCGGACTCTACCTGGTTGGCTTACTCAATGAGTTGTTCCATTACGCGCATTCGCATATCGAAATTCCCATGAATGGAGGGGCGGCCGTATTCGCCATTCTGTGCACCATTTATTTTTGGTGGGAAAACATCAAGGGCATCCCGGAATCGAGCGAGAAGGCACTTCGCATTATGTATGTGACCACCGTCATGGTGGTCATGATGTTGATCTGGTGCTGTTCTACCCTTTGGCTTCGAGGCGGACATCTACCTCCGCTACCTCACTTGCGCAATATCAGTTATCTGACGGGGGAACATGGGGGCGCCTTAGGCTGGCTGCGTTACACATCTTTACCCTTTAAGATTGGCATGATTGGCGTCCTCATCGGTCTTGGCCACTCCGTTCTTGCCATGAGCGGAGAAGAGACCATGGCGCAGGTCTATCGTGAAATTGAGCATCCGAAGCTTCCAAATCTAAAAAAGGCCGCGGTCGTTATTTTTTTATACAGCCTGGTTTTTACCGCTGGGGTTGCTTTCTTCTCGGTCATGATTATTCCCGACTCAGTACGCGGGAGCTTCCAGGACAACCCTATCGGCGGCTTGGCCATGTACCTGGTTGGGCCGTTATCCCTCAGGTTGGTGTTTCGCGCCTTTGTGGTGGTAGTCGGTGTATTGATGTTGGCCGGGGCCGTGAACACCGCCATCGTCGGTTCGAACGGTGTTCTGAACCGAATTTCCGAGGATGGAATCCTGCCGGAATGGTTTCGCAAACCCCATCGCCGCTTTGGAACTTCCTACCGCATTCTGAATTTGGTCGTGGCCCTGCAGCTGTTTACCATCATTTTGAGTCGGGGCGATATCTTCGTTTTAGGTGAAGCCTACGCCTTCGGCGTGATGTGGAGTTTCTCAATGAAAGGTCTAGCGGTGCTGGTGCTCCGCTACAAGGAACCAGGCAAGCGCGAATACCGCGTTCCCTTCAATTTTCATTTGGGAAAAACCGAAATTCCTCTTGGCTTGGTTCTGATCACGGTTACCTTGATCGCCCTCTGTGTGGTCAATTTATTCACCAAAGAAGTAGCCACGGTTTCGGGGGTGGCTTTTACCATCGTTTTCTTTTCGGTATTTGAAATCTGTGAAGTTGTGACTCGCAGGCGCGCCGGCGCCCATGCTGAACTGGATCAGTTCAATATTGAGCCCGGCGAAGACCTCACGCCCCGGGCTCTGGGCGTGCGTCCCGGCAATGTGCTGGTCATGATCAGAAACTACAATACTCTTTACAATTTGGCGGAAACGCTGGATCGAGTCGATGCCCGAAAGCAAGATGTGGTGGCCCTGCATCTCCGCTTTCTGGGGCGCGCCGCAGGCGGCGAGTACGAGCTCGAGCCGCAGCAGCTGTTCAGCACGGAAGAACAGATTCTCTTCACCCGTGCGCTGGCTCTGGCGGAAAAAAAAGGCAAGACCATCCACCTAGCGGTAGCGGGAGCCACGGAAAAGTGGGAGGCCATCCTGAAAGCTGCCCAGAGTCTCGAGGCCTCGACGGTGGTATTGGGTGCATCTCCCAACCGGCCGGTCAACGAAGAAGCGCGTGTAGCGGGACTAGCTTGGGAGCGGTTGCCGGAGCCTAGACCTCAGTTAACCCTGATCATTTACTTCCCCAGCGCTCAAGAGCATGTTTTCTATCTCGGACCCCATGCTCCGCACCTGACGCCCAAAGAGGTCGATCTCTTGCACACCATCTGGCTGGATCTGAGCGGGGATGTCGCTCCCGAAGAGCTTCATCATCATGATGTTGTGCACTTCGCCCTCGAAGAACTCCGCGGCGAGCTCACCAATTCGAAACGGCAAGAAGTGCTGCAACGGCTGCGGCGGCATCTCCAGGAGATTAAAGACCGCCGCCTACCACAAGCCTGAGCC
>JAFAPG010000404.1 GCA_019247235.1 Acidobacteriota bacterium | reverse complement strand
GCGCGTTGACTCACGATTTTTGTTACCCGCGCAAGGTCGTTGCCTCATGAAAATGTTACCCGTCGATCTTCGACATGGCGGGGAGCAGAATTGGGAGGCAACTGAGCTTGGCTACCAAGCAGGAACTAATCAAAGCGATAGCGGACCGGTATCGGATAGCGGCGCGTGTCGAGAAGAAAAGAATCCTCGACGAATTCATCGAAGTAACCGGCTTTCATCGCAAGCATGCCATCCGTGCTTTGGGAAGAACCGGTGAAAGCAGAGTCGAGCCGGCGCCCGAAAGAGCACGGGTCTATGAAGAAGCCGTTTTGCAAGCATTGAGGATTCTGTGGGAGGCGGCGGATCGCATTTGTGGCAAGCGGCTGAAAGCCATCATTCCCACACTCGTCGATGCTATGGAGCGACACGGGCATTTGAATTTCGACGATGGCGTTAGAAGCCGGCTTTTGAAAGCGAGTGCCGCCACAATCGACCGCCTATTAAAGCCGACTCGGGAAGCGGCCAAAGGGAAACGGCGGCGATCGCACATCAACACGCCTTTGCGAAAGAGCATTGCAATTCGAACTTTCAACGACTGGAATGATCCGCCGCCAGGCTTCTTCGAAATGGACATGGTGGCGCATTGCGGAAATTCAGTTGCGGGCAGCCACGCGCACAGCTTGGTACTGACCGATATCGCATCCGGATGGACGGAGGCCGCGCCGCTGCTCGTGCGAGAACAATCACTTATCACCGAGACCATCGAAGAGGTCCGGACGAAACTACCGTTCCGAATGCTGGGCCTTGACGTGGACAATGACAGCGCCTTCATTAACGAAACGGTTGTGAATTATTGCGAGGATCAGACCATCGAGTTGACCAGATCGCGGGCCTACAAAAAGAATGACCAGGCCTGGATTGAGCAAAAGAATGGCGCTGTTATCAGACGCTTGGTGGGGTACGGGCGGCTCGAAGGTGTGAAGGCCGTTGCTGCCTTAGGAAAGTTGCACGAGGTGGCACGGCTGTACGTGAACTATTTCCAACCGTCATTCAAATTGGAATCAAAAACACGCGACGGCGCCAAAGTGAGGAAGAAGTATCGCTTGCCCGCCACGCCCTATGAGCGTCTTATCGCCGACACCCGCGTGACAGAGACATGCAAGGATCGCCTTCGTCAGACATTCTCGATGTTGGATCCCATCGATCTGCTGAATCAACTTCGAACAGCACAGAGTGACTTGGCTCAACACGAAGTCGGGAGGCATACGGAGAGTTCGGCGGATCGCAATCAAGACCTGAACCGTTTTCTCGAGAGCCTCTCTACAGCTTGGCGCGATGGCGAAGTTCGTCCTACCCACCGCAAACCATATACCGGGCCGCGCACTTGGCGCACGCGCGCTGATCCATTCGAGGCCGTTTGGCCGCTACTTCAGGCGTGGCTCAACGAGCAACCTGATGCCACCTCAAAGAGCCTCTTTCAGAGGCTTGGGGTTTTATTCCCGGATTCCTTCGCGCCTGGCCAAGTGCGAACGCTGCGCCGGCGGGTCGCGGAGTGGCGCACTGCTATCGCAAGGAAGCTCGTTCTCGGCTGCGAGGATGCAGCACCAACGACTATCGCGCTGGGCGCAAAGGAAGAGGTCACATCTTAATGGGGACTTCGCCCCCAAACCCCCAGGATTTATCGCTTTCTTGCCATCCCAGGTCATTGTGCGTGAACCGGCGGAGCGGATCATCGTCCGCCCCTCCTGGTCTGGCCCTTCAGTCAGCGCTCAAGTCGCATCCCTGCGTTGCTCTATCCCTGCTGAAGTCGAGATCAGTGTAGCGGATTTCGATCATCTTAAGCTCAAGGGGAGAAAAACTGCGCTTAGAAACGCGCTATACGCGATCGCCGAGCACCCGGGAGGCATTTCGGGATGCGGGAAAACCTGCCTGAACTGCCTCCAAGGCCAAGCTTTGGCCCATTCGCCTGCAGGTTAACGAACGCTAAAACTGACAACTAATACTTCGGTAACATTTCTTGTTGAGGCAACACGGCCGGAATTTTAATTGTCCGTGATCACTGCTCTAACCTCACCCAAGGCCACCAACAGTGCCACCAATCACCATCAACGGACCGAAACTCGCCGCCCAAAGCCGG
>JAFAPG010000104.1 GCA_019247235.1 Acidobacteriota bacterium | reverse complement strand
GCCGCAATACAACCCCGAACGCGGCGTGGTAGGCAAATGTGACATGTGCTATGGACGTCTCAGCCAGGGACGGGAGCCAGCCTGCGTGAACGCCTGCCCGGAAGGCGCGATTCGCATCGAGATTGTCAACGCCGAGCGGTGGCGCCGCGATTATGTCGAGAACGCCAACGCTCCTGGCCTGCCATCGGCCGACGATAGTATTTCGACGACCCGCGTCACCCTTCCCGACAACCTTCCTCGCGACATGAAGAAGGCCGACGTGGGGCGGGTGCGGCCCGAGCATCCTCACTGGCCACTGGTCTTGATGACGGTCTTGACCCAGCTTTCTGTGGGAGCGCTGGGTACGATTTGGCTTTCCGAGCTGCTCGGCCGAACCGCTCGGCTGGGCGCCGCCGCTTTTGCCTCGCTCCTGGTCGGGGGGCTGGCGCTCAGCGCCTCGACGATGCATCTGGGGCGCCCCGCCCATGCCTATCGTGCCCTGAAAATGTGGAGGCGCTCTTGGCTCAGCCGAGAAGTACTGCTATTTGGCTGCTTTTCTTTGGCCGCCACTTTGTACGCAGCCTCGCTCTGGTTGGGCCGTGGATTTAGCGGAGCCCTGGGTGCAGCCACCGTACTCCTAGGGTGTGGCGGCATTACCGCCAGCGCCTGTATCTATCTGGTGCGCGCACGGCCGGCCTGGAACACCCCGCACACCATTGCCGAATTCTTTCTCACCGGTGCCATTCTGGGGCCGTTGTTTCAAGCCAATGTTGCTAGCGACGGTCACCAACTGTGTCTAGGTCTGGCCGTGACTGCCGGCGCGGCGCAGCTTCTCAACCAGGCGCTCAAGTTTCTTCGCCTCACCCGTGCTGATTCCTTCGAACTGCAAAGCTCGGCGCGGCTGCTTTCGACAGTCTTAGCTTGGCATTTTGTTCTCCGTGGTGCGCTTCTCATTACCGGCGCTATTGCCTTGCCCCTATTTTCTTCAACCCCCGCGGCGATTGCCGCCGCGTTTCTGGCAGCGCTTTGCGGTGAAATTCTTGGACGGTACTTGTTTTATGTCAGCGTGGTTCCTAAAAATATAGCCGCCCCCTATCTCGCCACCCGGGAGGCGCAGTGAACCTCAAGCGCCGACTGGGCCTCGACATTCTCGCCGAACAATACGCGTACGGAGAAGATCCCAGCTTCGGGCATACTTCGGCGCAAAAAATTCCGGATCGCTGGATCCCAACCACCTGCGGGTACTGCTCTGTCGGCTGCGGCATGCTTCTCGGAGTGAAGGATGGAAAGGCGGTCAGCGTTCGTGGAAACTCCGACCATCCCGTCAATTTCGGGAAACTTTGTCCCAAAGGGTTGTCCGAGCACTACACGCTTAGCGCCCCCAATCGAGCCAACTATCCCATGCTCATGAAACAGGGCAGACACGTTCGCGTCAGTTGGGACGAAGCTTTTGAGGTCATGGCCACAAGAATTAGAGACATTCAGCAAAGACACGGCCCTGAGGCCTTCGCCGTCATCAGCACCGGTCAGCTTGTCACCGAAGAGTTTTACACCTTAGGAAAACTGGTGCAGCTCGGCTTCGGCACCAAAAACTACGACGGCAACACTACCTTATGCATGGCTAGTGCGGTCTCTGGCTATAAACGTTCCTTTGGCAGCGACGGCCCACCGGGCGCCTACGAAGACCTCGAGCAAGCGGACCTCGTCCTGCTGATCGGCGCTAATATCGCGGATAACCATCCTATTCTTTGCCAGAGACTCGAGAGAGGTCACAAGAAGACGCTCGTGGTTGTCGACCCGCGCGTAACCAAAACGGCCATGATGGCGGACCTGTTTCTACCCATCAAACCCCGCACCGACATTGCTTTGCTCAATGGCCTGGTTCACCTTCTAATCGAACGGGGAAGAATCGATCGCGACTACATCGAGCGGCACACAACCGGCTTTGAGCAGCTGAAGGAGTTCATACAACCGTATACCCCTAACTATGTTTCAGGAATAACCGGCCTGAGTGAAGATCTTATCCGCAGGACGGCGGATCTTATGGGAAATGCGCAGGCGGTTTTCATTGGCTGGACCATGGGGGTCAACCACAGCACGCAGGGAGCGGAAACTGTCAACGCTATCAACAACCTGGCGCTCCTAACGGGAAACATTGGGCGCCCCGGAGCCTCTCCTTTCTCCATTACCGGTCAATGTAACGCCATGGGAACGCGCGAGACCGGGTTCACCTCGGGCTTGCCGGGGTATCGCAAGTTCGAAAGCGCTAGCGATCGTGAGGAGCTGGCGGCGATTTGGGGTATCTGTTCCGAGCGGCTTCCTAAGTCCCGTGGCCTCGCCTATCCCGACATCATCGAAGGTGCGGTGCGAAAAAAAATCCGCGCTTTATGGATCATCGCGACCAATCCCATCGTCTCATTTCCCAACCTGGATTTACTCAAGCAAGGCCTCGAGACGCTCGATTTTCTAGTCGTACAGGACGGCTTTCATCCCACCCCTACCTCCGAGCTCGCGCACTTGGTTTTGCCCGCCGCCATCTGGGGCGAGAAGGAAGGCACCTATACCAACTCCGAGCGGCGGGTTAGTAAGGTAAACAAAGCGGTCGAGCCGCCGGGAGAGGCGAAGCCCGACTTTGAAATTTTTCTCAAGTTGGCGGAGAAACTCGGCTGCGAAAACCAGCTATTCCCCGGCTGGTCACTGCCTGAGCATGCCTTTGAAGAATGGAAACGCGTCTCCAGAGGGCGGCTGTGCGACTATTCGGGCCTGAGTTATGAACTCCTCGAAAAGCATGGTGGAGTGCAATGGCCATTTCCCGAGGGAACACGGCAGGTTGCCACCACCCGTCTTTATGGTGACGGCATTTTCCCTACCGAAGACCAACGAGCCAGGTTCTTCTCCATTGAATGGAAGCCCTTTCCGGAACAGCCGAACCGCGAATTCCCCTTGGTGCTCAATACCGGTCGTACCGTTGAGCACTGGCACACACGCACTAAAACCGGCCAGGTGCCTATCCTCGAACGCATGTCGCCGCATGCTTGGCTAGAAATGAACACCCGCGATGCCGAGATGTTGAAGCTCAGGCCTCACGATCGCGTTGACATCATCTCGCGACGGGGACGAGTAGCCAATCTGGAGTTGCGAGTGACGGAAATCATCGCACCCGGCCAGGTATTCATGCCGTTTCACTTTTTCGAAAGCAATGCCAACCAAGTGACACAAAGTGCCTTTGATCCAATCTCGCGCGAACCTAACTACAAACAGTGCGCGGTGCGCGTCGAGAAGACGCCCACCGGTGAGGGGCGCAAGCATTCAAGAGGGCGAGCGAGGAGTATCCATGCCTGAATGTCATAGCTAGGTGAACGCCGGCTCCCGTCCTGAATACTCGAGATCGCACCAGAGAGCGTTCTCGAGGAAGTTTCGCTCGCTCCAGAGTCTTGCAACAAGCACAGGGGGAAGGAAAGGTATAAACATGAAACTCGCAGGTTTCCTCAAAGCCGGTCATACGCCCACGCTGCTCGCCGCGTTTTTGTACTTTGATGTCAGTTTCATGGCCTGGGTCTTGCTTGGTCCCTTAGGACCTTTCATCGCCGAGAGCTACAAGCTGTCAGCGACGCAGAAAGGATTCCTTGTGGCTTTGCCGTTGCTCGCCGGTTCCTTCTTCCGTCCCCTGCTTGGGATCTTGGGTGATGTGATCGGCCCTCGCCGCGCTGGCCTCTGTGGCCTAATACTGACGTTGATACCGTTGTTCGTGGGTTGGCGATTTATCTCGGACCTCCATAGTTTTTATCTCGTCGGCTTTCTTCTCGGCATCGCCGGCGCCAGTTTTGCCGTGGCGCTGCCGTTAGCGGGAACCTGGTACCCAGCGGAATATCAGGGCCTGGCCATGGGAATTGCCGGGGCCGGCAATTCCGGCACCTTGCTAGCTACCCTATTTGCTCCCCGCCTGGCGCAAGCGATGGGATGGGCGAATGCCTTTGCTTTAGCCATGATCCCGGTGCTGGTGGTGCTCGTCGTCTATGCCCTCTTGGCCCGAGACAGCCCCAAACGGCCGCCCCGTCCAGCCTGGCAGGATTATGTAAGCGTCTTCCGTCAGGCGGATACGGCGTGGTTCTGTTTCTTTTATTGTTTTACCTTCGGTGCTTTCGTGGGTCTGGCGAGCTTTCTCACCCTGTTCTTTCATGATCAATATCATCTTCCCAGGGTGCGGGCCGGCGACTTTACCACCTTGATAGTGATAGCCGGAAGTTTTTTAAGACCGGTGGGAGGCTGGCTGGCCGACCGCATAGGAGGTTACCGGCTGCTACTAGCACTTTTAGCCGGAGTTGGATGTCTGCTGTTTGCTATCAGTTCTCTTCCCGCCCTTCCCGTGGTCGTCACTCTGTTCTTTCTCTCGATGGGTATGCTGGGCATGGGCAATGGGGCGGTGTTTCAGCTGGTACCGCAACGATTTTCAAAGCACGTGGGAGTTGTGACCGGCCTGGTGGGAGCCGCCGGTGGCCTGGGCGGTTTTCTCTTGCCTTCACTGCTCGGCACGCTGAAAGACAAGGTGGGGACCTACGGTGCGGGATTCTTGCTGTTTGCTATCGCGTTCCTGATTGCGGCGGCCGTGCTTTTTGAATTGGGCCGGGCATGGAGTGCGACTTGGGATCACAACTTTGCCACTCGGGCGGGGGTGTTCAACTACCGAGAGATGGCAAAAGCGCTGGTCATAGCCGACGAGGCCTAGAGACGCGAGCACTCGCAAAAGAATGCCGCGGAGAGACCGTCTAGGGTTTTTCCCGTTTTGCGTTCTTGGGAAGCACGCCCCAGCGGCGAAAAAATGCATCTTGCGCTTTGCGGCTGGCGAGTTTTCGCAATAGGGTGCGACGCTGCCGGGGAGAAAGAGGATCGTCGTAGAGCGAAGATCGGGCCTCGCCTAGCCAACGCAACCAGCGCTCCCACTCCGGCCCGAACTGGAATTCTAGTTCCTCGCGCAAGCGCTGCGCCAATGCACCACTGTGGCCGGCGGTGGACACGGCAATCTGCAGCGGGCCCCGCCTCACGACCGCGGGATAATAAAAGTTGGAGTAAATTCCATCACGCACTACATTGCAGAGAATTCGCCGACTGTGCGACTCCTCGAAGATCGAACGATTCACCCCTTCGGAGTCAGTGGCTACTACGCACAGCCAGATATCGTCGAGGTCTTGTGACTCAAAGCGACGCCGGTTCCAAACCAGCTTTTGCGCTCGGGCCCAGAGCTGGATGCGCGAGGTTGCCGCTGGAGCCACAACCGTCACTGCCGCCCCGCACTCAAGCAACGTGGGAATTCTCTCTTCCGCTCTTTTACCCGCACCCACTACTAGGCAACGCCGCCCCCCGAGCTTCAGGAATACAGGGTAAAGTCCATTTTTTTCCGCCAACAGACGCGAGCCAACTCGACTCAACTCAGCCTCCCGAAGCCGCCGCCTCTGAGCTAATTAGGGCAGAAAATGGGCAAAGAACAAATTCAAAATAATGATGGTTTCGATAAATAATTCCCACCGCGTCTCTCGATGCGGCCGGTAAGGCTCTGTTTTGCCAAGCGAGTATTGGCTTGCGCTCCAGGTTATGGGCGCCAAAGATATTTTTAATTTCCACTGAGTGCGGGCTTCGCTCATAGTTAAGCATCGCGGGAAAGAACTTCCCCGCACAGTACGATCAGATGGGAGCTGTTTGGTTTAAAAGCCAGGCGGCGCATCTTGCGATCGTGGCTGGTTGGATTTTGCCTCTCCGTCGAGGCCCAAACCTGGATATTTCGGGTCTTCCTAAGGATACCGGGCCGTATCCATTGGCAATCAACTGAGGAATTGTCTGACGGGCTTTCCCCTGCGCCCGCCTTAAGGCACCGGCCGATTGGCCAGAGACGACGATCGTACGCTCGGAGGTCAAAAGTCGTGCAGAAACTCGTGGTGGTCGGCAATGGAATGGCGGGCACTGCCTGTGTAGAGCAGATTCTGCGTCACGCACCCCGGTTCGAAATCACGGTTTTTGGCGACGAAACCTACGTCAACTACAACCGCATTCTTCTCTCCTCAGTACTGGCCGGAGAAAAGTCGTTTGACGAGATTATCCTGAACGGCCTCGACTGGTACATAGATAACGGCATCAACTTGCAGCTCGGAGTACGCATCGTCGATGTTGACGCCGGCGCGAAAACCGTGACGGGCGACGATGGCAGCGTGACTTCGTTCGACAAGCTGCTGCTAGCCACCGGAAGCTTGCCCCTGATTCCTACGATCGAGGATGTCAAAAAGGATGGGGTTTTTGTCTTTCGCAACCTGGACGATACCCGCGCCTTGCTTGAGCAGGCGCGTCCGGGATTAAAGGCGGTGGTGATTGGCGGCGGATTGCTGGGCCTTGAAGCCGCTCGCGGTCTGCAGATCCAGGGTTGCGATGTTACCGTCGTGCACCTCATGGAGACGCTCATGGAGCGTCAACTGGATTCTATCGGCGGCAGTTACCTGGCCAACAAAATGAACCAGATGGGAATTACCGTACTGCTCGGTCTATCGACCACAGCCATCCTGGGAAACGGCAGAGTTGAGGGCGTTCAATTCAAAGGTGGGGGCAGCATTCCCGCTGAACTAGTGGTCATCGCGGCCGGCATCCGTCCGAACGTTGGGCTGGGGCAAAAAGCCGGTCTCGAAGTCAAACGCGGCATCGTCGTAAATGACCACATGGAAACCTCGCATCCCGACATTTTTGCGGTAGGCGAGTGTGTGCAACACAATGGCGTCTGCTATGGGCTGATCGCGCCTCTCATCGATCAAGCCAAGGTGCTCGCCGCCACTATAACCGGCAACAAAGGGCCGAAGTATCAAGGTAGCGTGCAGGCGGCCAAACTGAAGATTATGGGCGTTGATGTCTTCTCCGCCGGTGAGATCGGGGAGAAGTTGGATGGATCGGAGGTGATCCGTTATGAAGATCCGGCGCTTGGTATCTATAAGCGACTGACGATCAAACAGAACAAGCTCTCGGGCGTGATTCTGGTAGGCGATACCTCAGACAGCCATCGCTATCTTGAGTGGATGCGCTCTGAAAGCGATATCAGCAGCATGCGACGCCAACTGCTTTTTCCCGAAACCCCCACCGACCTGGGAATGGCCGTGGCAGAGATGTCCGATAGCGAGACGGTCTGCGGTTGCATGGGCGTTTCGAAGGGCGCCGTGATCGCGGCCATTCACGATAAAGGGGTTTGTACGCTATCTCAGTTGAAGGAATCGACGCGCGCCTCAACCGGCTGCGGCAGCTGCAGCGAGCTGTGCCAGAAGTTGCTTAAAGCGGTGGTTCCAGACTTTGAGGCCGAGGTTAAAAAGACCATTTGTAAGTGCGTCCCCTTTGCCGAGGATCAACTGCGCGAGATTCTGCGCAGCCAGCAACTGAAGTCCGTGCAAGAGGTGCTTGACATCTATGGCAACGGCCTGGGCTGCGAGATCTGCAAACCGGCTTTGAGTTACATGCTCGACATGTTGTGGTGCGGCGATCACGACGAAGATCGCTCCGCCCGTTTCATCAATGACCGCGTGCATGCGAACATTCAAAAAGATGGCACTTTTTCCGTGGTTCCTCGCATCCGTGGCGGAGTCACCTCTGCTGCCGAGCTGCGGCGCATTGCCGACGTGGCAGAAAAATATCGCGTGCGCATGGTAAAAATCACCGGCAGCCAACGCATCGACCTGCTGGGGGTTCAGAAATCGGACCTGCCCAAAGTGTGGGCCGACCTCGGGATGAGCTCGGGCCAGGCCTACACCAAAGGGGTGCGTATGGTGAAGACCTGCGTGGGCACGGATTTTTGCCGTTTCGGCGTGCAGGATTCAACCACCGCGGGCATCGAGCTGGAGCGATGCTTCGAGAACCTGTTCACCCCTCACAAGCTCAAAATGGGGGCCGTCGGCTGCCCGCGGAATTGCGCTGAAGCCACGGTGAAAGATATTGGCATGGTCGGGCAGGAAGGAAGTTGGCAGGTGGTGGTTGGCGGAGCGGCGGGCAAGAAAGTCCGCAGAGCCGACTTGCTCATCACCGTGGAGAATACTGAGCAGGCCCTCGATGCCGCGGGATTGTTCTTTCAATACTATCGGGAAAATGCCAACTACCTCGAGCGCACCTATGACTTCGTCGAGCGACTCGGAATTGAAAAGGTGCGCAAAGACACCATCTATGCCGCCGATGCCGTAAAACAGGGCTTGCGTGAGCGTTTGCGAAGGTCGAAGGCCCGCGCTCGCGACGCTTGGCTGGAGCGTGACATGCCTAATCACCCCACGCAATTCGTGCGCATCCAGCCTCTCGAAGAGGTCTTGCAATGAGCGCGAAACAGTGGATACGCATCACCTATGCGAAAGACATCCCCCTGCGCGAAGGCCGAGCGGTTTCTGTCGGCAATCGAGAGATTGCCATATTCAATCTAGGCGACCGATTTGTCGCCATTGACAGTCGTTGCCCACATCGCGGTGGGCCTTTATCGGACGGCATCGTCTCGGGCACAGCCGTGGTCTGTCCTCTGCACGGCTGGAGACTCAGCTTAGAAAACGGGCAAGGCCTGTCCCCGGCGAGCTCCGGACACTGTGTTTCGAGCTTTCCTACTCGCGTCGAAGAGGGCGTCGTTCTGGTCGAACTCCCAGAGGCCCATGGGCCGGGCAAGCGGGCTCAGGGCGCGGCCGAGACCGGCCCGGGAGACAGTCGACAATGGTCGATTCCTCTCGAGGCGATGGATGAAGCCTGGGCGGCACAGGAATAATTTTTCGCGAGGCCAACTAGAAGGGAGAAGCACAAATGGACTACATAGCTCCGAAGGATTTGATTGCCGAGGTGATCACGACGGCGGAGAAAAAATCCGGCCTTACGGTAGCCGACATGCTCATCCGCGGCGCTCTGGCCGGCGTCTTCCTCGGCTTCGCCACCTCGCTTGCTGTGGTCGCGAGCGCGCAGGGGCTTCCTCCCATTGTCGGCGCAATTCTGTTTCCCGTCGGGTTCGTCATGCTGGTGCTACTCGGGCTGGAGTTGGCCACCGGAAATTTTGCTTTGCTGCCACCGGCCCTGGCCGCAGGCCGTGTGTCTCTGTCCAAATTGCTGCGCAACTGGATCTGGGTTTACGCGGGAAACCTCGTCGGCAGCCTGCTGTATGGTGTGCTGTTTTATTTGGCGATCACCAACTTCGGTTCGAGCGGCAGTGGCAAAGTTGGCGACCTCGTCAAGATGGCGGCGCAAAATAAAACTCTCGTCTATATGGCACTGGGCACGCGGGGGTGGAGCGCGGCGCTGGTGAAGGGAATGCTGTGCAATTGGATGGTGACGGTAGGCGCCTTGCTTGCCCTTTGTTCCCGCTCGACCGTGGGCAAAGTAGTGGCCATGTGGCTGCCCATAATGACCTTCTTTGCTCAGGGGTTTGAACACTCAATCGTCAATATGTTTGTCATCCCCGCCGGTATGATGTTCGGCGCCCAGGTGTCTATCGGCAAGTGGTTGATTTGGAATCAACTGCCAGTGACTCTGGGAAACATCATCTCCGGAGCCTTGTTCACCGGCTTGGCTCTCTATGGCACTTATCGGGAAAAAGAGGCACCGCGCATGGCCACGGCGGAACTCAGACCGCGATCGTCGGAAACCAAGGTGGGATTCCTAGAACCCACTGGAAGCACTCCATAAGCGCCAGCCGACCGCAAACGATTAGAGGAGAACTATGAAATACGTAATCTGTGCGTGGGGCTTGCTGCTCGTGATTGTTGCCGGTCCGCAGGTACTTGCGCAAACCGCAGCTGGCAACACCCAGAACCATTTGCTCTCTGAAGACTTGAATAACACCTTGCCTAAATGGCTGCACTTCGGGGGGGAGTACCGTGCACGGGTGGAGGGCTTCACCGGCGGCGGCTTTAAGCGCAATAGCAGCGATACCTATTTACTCAGTCGCTTGCGCCTGAATATGACCCTCGAACCGGAGAGCTGGTTGAAATTCGCCTTTCAAGCCCAGGATGCGCGCGCTTTCTGGAAGAATCAGAACCCGCCCGCTCCTCCCTACCAAGATGTCATGAACTTGCGTCAAGGCTACGTGGAAATCGGCGATGTGGAGAAAAAATCGGTTGGAGTTCGCGCGGGACGTCAGGAATTGGCCTTCGGCGATGAGCGGCTGATTGGCAATTCCAACTGGAACAATACCGCTCGCAGTTTCGACGCCCTGCGCGGAACCTTGCGCCATAATGGTTATCGACTGGATCTATTTGCCGCGCGCGTGGTCAAGCAGCAGAACGGAGAATTTGACTGGAGCACGCCCGGCAACAACTTCTACGGAGCCTATGGCGGAATGGAGAAGCTGGTGCCGAATGCCATTGTGGAACCCTACTTTTTATGGCGGCGCCAGTCTCAACTTAAAACCGAGACCGGGGCCCTAGGAACGATGAATGTTGGCACCGTTGGCTTGCGCATGGTGGGTAAGCTGCCATCCAACTGGGACTACGGCCTCGAGATGGATCGCCAAACCGGGTCCCTCGGAACCGATACGGTGGGAGCATGGGCCGGGCACTGGCTCCTCGGTCGCACCGTCCCCACCTCTCACCTGCATCCTCGCATCGCTCTTGAATATAACTATGCATCGGGCGACTCCAATCCGAAAGACGGCCATCGCGGTACTTTCGATCAACTCTACGCGACTGCCCATGATAAATACGGCATGGACGATCAGGTCGGATGGAAGAACATTCGTAACGCTCGCTTCACGCTGGAGACCAAACCGGCAAAGAAATGGACCGCGGTCACCAAATACGATGCCTGGTGGTTGGCCGATCCTCACGACGCCCTGTATAACGCCGCCAGTGCTGTGGTGGCGCGCGTGGCAAGCGGGAAAGCAGGCCGATTTGTAGGCCAAGAACTTGACGCAGCACTCGGCTACAACTTCTCCCGCCAATTCCAGTTTGGAGGAGGCTTTGGCCATGTCTTTCCTGGGACCTTCTTGAAGAATGCGACCCAAGGTGTCTCCTATAACTACCCGTATGCTTCGACCACTTTTGTGTTTTAGTGCCGCTGCCAAATGGGAGCTCCTTATTTTGGGACAAGTGCAATCATGGGCGCGAGACTGCGATGAAAGGTAAAGTGTCGCTGGTCGGCGCCGGCCCTGGAGATCCTGAACTTATGACTCTCAAGGCCGCCGATCGCCTGCGCTTGGCCGACGTGATTTTGCACGATGCACTCGTCTCGCCAGAAGTGCTCCAACTCGCCTCGCCGAGAGCGCGCCTCCTCAACGTAGGCAAGCGTTGCGGAGAAAAGGGGATCACTCAAGCGGAGATTAATGGCCTGCTGATCACTTTTGCACAACAAGGAAACTTTGTTGTCCGCTTGAAAAGCGGCGATCCTTTAGTATTCGGCCGGGCCGGTGAGGAGCTGACAGCTTTACGCCAGGCCGGGATCGAGGTCGAGGTGGTGCCGGGTGTAACCTCGGCGCTCGGAGCGGCCGCCGCTGCCCAGATTTCATTAACCGACCGGCGAGCCGTGGAGCAGATTTTATTCCTCAGTGGTCACCATGCCTGCGGCAAAGCCGAACCCGACCACTGGAGCATCCCCTCACGCACTACGGTTGTCGTCTACATGCCCGGTGAGCACAGGAAAATTGCTGAACGGCTGATGCGGTCAGGCTTTGAGCACGCTACTGCCTGCCTGGTGATATCCAGCATCTCCCTTCCCTCAGAACGCGCCTACCGAACCTCGCTCGGACAGCTATCGCTGATTCCCTTGCTTCCCTCGCCCAGCCTGCTAATCATCGGTTCGACCGTCGACACCGCCGCAGTAGCCGACCATCCCCCGCTCGATCCAGCCACTTATCCGGACAATTTCGAACCTTTGACCATCGGCTCTTAGATATCCGGCACATCCGCGGAATTGAATGTGCACGGGCCGGCAGTGTCCCGCGTTGCCGCCCGGCGTGCCAAGCGGAGAACCATCGAGAATGATTTAAGGTCAACTGGTTAGAATAACCCTCGATGAAAGCGGCCGTCCTTACTTCGCCTTGTCCAGTAGACCAATCCCCTCTAAAAATTGAAGACGTCCCCACGCCCGAGCCAAAGCCTGATCATGTTCTTTTACGCGTGCGCGCGTGCGGAGTTTGCCGGACCGATCTTCATATCGTCGAGGGCGAGCTTGCGCCACGCAGGCCGCGCAATATTCCCGGCCATCAGATCGTGGGCGAAGTCATTGCCGGAGATCGATTGGCGACGGCTACGCGAGTGGGAGTCTCGTGGGTAGGGGCAACCGATGGTACTTGTTCTTATTGCATTCGCGGCTTGGAGAACCTTTGTGACTTCCCTACTTTTACCGGGTATACGGTTGACGGTGGATATGCCGAATACGCGTTGGCACGATCTGAGTTCTGCTTTCCGCTTCCCCCGTCCCTCGACGACCTGGATGCCGCTCCACTTCTTTGCGCTGGCATCATCGGCTTTCGCAGCTTACGGGTAGCGGGAGTGGAGCGGGGCGAGCGTGTGGGGCTGTTCGGCTTTGGTGCCTCGGCGCACCTAGCCATTCACGTGTTACACGCCTGGAACTGCGAGGTTTACGTATCGACACGAGGAAAATCCCACCGTCAGTTGGCCGAAGCACTGGGAGCACATTGGGTAGGCGACGCCGACGAAAAACCACCACTTGAGCTTGACCGCGCTATTACCTTCGCCCCCAGTGGCAAAAT
>JAFAPG010000939.1 GCA_019247235.1 Acidobacteriota bacterium | reverse complement strand
TCGAAGGCGTTGATTGGAAACTGCACGGCGTCCCACGCGTAGCCCATGTCGATCATGTGCTTGTGAATGCGCGGATCTTTGTGACCTGTGAAGCCGACATAACGGACTTTGCCCTGTTTCTTGGCCTTGTCGAGCGCTTCGATGGCTCCACCGGTGCGGTAGGCGAGCTCAGGATCGTTGTCATAGACGACCGCATGGAGCTGCCAGAGATCGAGATGATCAGTTCCCAAACGGCCCAAAGACTCCTCAAGCATCTGCATGGCTACAGAGGCATCACGGCCGTGCGTGCAGACCTTCGTCATCAAGAAGACCTTGTCGCGATAGCCGCCCTTCAGCGCTTGGCCCATCCACTCCTCCGAGCGGTGATCGTTGTACTCCCAGGCGTTATCGCAGAAGGTAATGCCGTTGTCGACGGCTTCGTGCAGGATTGCGACGGCATCTTCGACCGAGGCTGCGTTTCCGAGGTGATGGCCGCCGATACCCAGCGCGGAGACCTGATCGGGATGGCGGCCGAACTTACGGCGGGGGATCGATCCGGGCTGCGTCGCGCCTTGCTGCCCGGCACTTGCTCGCTCTGCAAGGGTCCATTCGGTGAGAGCCAAGCCAGCCGAAACGGCAGCGGCATCATTGATGAAACGGCGACGCGAACAGGAGTGCTCCGGCAATCGACCCCCCGAGGTGAAGCAATTTCACGGTAGCGCAGGATGGGAAGCGCCAAAAATTGGGAGAAATACGTGTGGGTGTGGCGGGTGAAGCGGCTATTGCGGAGCCAAGAGCCCGAGGGGCGCGGCTCTCATTTCAACCGATTTGTTTTCCGGTAAGGGTGTAGTGCAAGCACAACGATCTTTCGCGCGATAGCTGGTTTTGATGAGGCGAACGGGACCAACTTCCGTATTGCCGACGACTCAGGATCTATTCGGAAACAATTCCAACCGGCTCCTCAGTTTTTAATAACGGCACACGTGGTGAGTATAACTACTGTAACGGCTTTCTGGAACAAATTTCGCTTGTTCAGCGTATAAGTCCCGATGTGAACCGTACATTGCTAAGCTGCTCGATGACGATTCTCCTCTGTGCGGCTTGTCTCTTTGCCCAACAGGTTCCCTCGAGTCCGATCCTGATCCAAAACGTCACAGTCATCGACTGCGCCGACGATGCAGTGCAACCTGACATGTCTGTGCTTATTTCGGGTGACCGGATAGCTATTGTCGCTCCTGCGTCGCAGGTAAAGGCGCCCCAAAACACTCAAATAATTGACGGGCACGACAAATATCTGATCCCTGGCCTCTGGAACATGCACGTACACCTGGGGAACTATTCGGACGGAAAGGCGGCCCTCCTTAAATTTCTCGTTGGAGGGATTACAGGCCTTCGGGACATGGGATCGCCTCTCGACGATATCCTCCGACTGCGGCGCGAAACAAGCAATGGCACGATTCTGGGACCGCAAATGGTAGTGGCCGGACCGATTATTCAGGGCCCTCTGCCATTCCAAATGCCGGTTTTCATTTCCGCAAACGACATCGCTGCCGCGCGTGACACAGTGAATATGCTTCAACGCCGAGGCGTAGACTTCATCAAAGTACAGGATGCAATTCCGCGAGATATTTACGAGGCGGTCGCAACGCAATCGCGCACAGACCACATACCGTTTGTAGGACACATTCCGCCAACGGTACTGCCAGAGGAGGCGTCTAATGCAGGCCAGCACAGCGTAGAGCACTTTGGCGGCCGTTTTTGGGGTGTACTCATCGGAATGTCTTCACGAGAATCGGAGTTGCATGCTGACGAAGTCCAAATGTATCGAGATATTCTGGCTTCGCTTGAGCAGAAACAGGCACCGCCGCTCACCAATATGCGTTCTGCGTTCACAAAGGCTATTGTTGACAGCTACTCCCCTCAAAGAGCGGAACGCTTAATTGAGCTTTTTCGAAAGAACGATACATGGCAATGTCCAACGCTGGTCGTGCTGCACACGCTCTGGGCGGATAAGGAGGCGAAATACATCCCTGAAGATCTTCTTTGGGCTGACCGGCTCTTGAGAAAAGAGGCTGAAGTTGCCAGTATGATGCAGAAGGCTGGGATTGGTCTTCTTGCCGGAACAGATCTGCCACCTGATAGCAAGAGCGGAACACTTCAGGACGAATTAGCGTACATGGTGGATGCCGGACTCACGCCGATGCAGGCACTCCAGGCAGCAACCTGCAATGCCGCAAAGTTTCTTGGCAAACTAAACGACGTTGGCAGCATCCAAAGGGGCAAACTGGCGGACCTTGTGTTGTTGAATGCGAATCCGCTTGAGAATATCCGAAATACCGAGCGCATAACGGTGGTAATCAGCCGCGGACGAATGGTTCCCCGCTGAGGCAAAATCCTTCGCCCTCAACCGGCGAGTTGCGCCAGGATGACGGGCTAACCGGAAACTGGTCAAAACTCTCGGCGCCGGCGGATCTCCCTGGCTAAAGGCAAAATGTGCCGTCCATGACTTGTACTGCGTGACCGCCGACCCGTACGTTGTCTACACTCTGACCGTGTTTACTCGCGCGCACGTAAATGTGGCTCGGACGTTTGATCTCTACGCCCTGTAGGATATGAACCACCTCGTTGGGCTTCGCGATTCCGTAACGAACCATCCAAGCTGCCGTGCATCCGGCGGCGGAGCCGGTAGCGGGATCTTCGCCAGGCGAGGCGTAGATCCCCCTCGCCCGCAAACCGAACCCCGCTTGCCCGGTGTCACGCGTGACGTAGTAAAAATCAAGTTCAGG
>JAFAPG010000869.1 GCA_019247235.1 Acidobacteriota bacterium | reverse complement strand
ACCCGAGGTCTGGTGGTCGGATACGACACCCGTTTTCTCTCCCCGGTTTTTGCGCGGGCCGCGGCCGAGGTGCTTGCTTCGGCCGGTATCGCCGTACGCTTGGCAAACGACTATGCTCCGACGCCCGCGGTTTCCTTTGCGGTCAAGAATTATCAAACCGCTGGCGCCGTGGTTATCACCTCCAGCCATAATCCTTGGAACTGGAATGGAGTGAAATTCAAAGCCAAGTTCGGCGGCTCAGCCCCGCCGGCCATTATGAAGATCATCGAGCGGGAGACCGCCGCCGGAGCCGCGCCCAAGGGGCAAAAGGCACCCATCGAAGAGGTGGATCTCAAGCCCGCCTACCTCGAGTCCTTATGCCAGTTCGTCGACCTTGAACTTGTAGCCAAGGCTGGTTTTAAGTTCGCCATTGATTCTATGTACGGCTCCGGCCGAGGCGTACTGGCCCAGATTTTCAAGCAGTATGGAATTAGCTTTGTAGCCATCCGTCAAGAAGTCAATCCCTTGTTCCCCGACATCAACCCTGAACCCATCGAACCTCACGTGCGCATGTTGCAGGAAACTGTGACCCGCGAGGGCTGTCATGCGGGCCTAGCCACCGACGGGGACGCCGATCGCATTGGAGCGGTTGCCGAAGACGGTAGTTTCGTCGACTCGCATAAAATCTTTTCGGTTCTGCTCGACTGGCTGTTGCGACGCAAGCAGTGGCCGGGAGAAGTAGTGCGCGCCTTCAACACCACCCGCATGCTGGACCGAATTGCCGCCCGCTATGGACGCAAGCTGAATGAAACTCCTATCGGCTTCAAGCATATTGCCGATCTCATGATGGAGCGTGAGGTCATGATTGGCGGGGAGGAGTCGGGCGGGATCGGCTATTCCCGGTATTTGCCCGAGCGCGATGGCCTGCTGAACTGCCTCTTATTGGCTAACGTAATGGCAGAAGAGCAGAAGCCGCTGGGGGCCTTGGTGGAGCGTTTACAACAGGAGTACGGACCTCATTATTATGGCCGGCGCGATCTCCACATCGAAGAGCTGGTGAAGCGCGGTGCCATAGAACGGGCGAGTTCGGAAGGCACAGCCAAGCTTGGCCGATATGGCATCGTGAGAAAAGAGAATTTGGACGGGATCAAGTTTTTCCTCGAGAGCTCACCCGATGGCCGGGGAGCCGAGCCTTGGGTGCTATTTCGCGCCTCTGGAACCGAACCCTTGTTACGCATTTACGCCGAGGCTGCTTCCCCGGAGCTGGTTGCGGAGGTGCTTCGCTCGGCCGAGGCCTTTGTCCACTCGGCTTAAATCCGCAGCTGGCTTTCTATGAGACCGAGGCGCTTGTCCTTTCAAGAGCTCGCGCATCGTAGCTTCTGAGTGCCATAATTTTAAGTATGGAGACCAGTATCCAGATTGCCGCTGATACGCCCGAGGCGCGACGATATAACCGCGTCCGGCGCTGGCTGGGAGTCGGTGAATTTTTGCTCGGGCTGGTTTTGCTGGTGATCCTGCTCACGACAGGATGGAACGGCTGGTTGCGGGACCTCGCCTATCGAGGCGCCTTTCAGATCTATGCGCTGGCGGTTTTTCTCTATGTGCTCCTACTGCTTTTTGCCGCCAAGGTCCTAAGCTTCGGGCTGGATTTCTATGGTTTTCGCCTGGAGCATCGCTATCGGTTGTCGAACCAGAAGCTGCGGAGCTGGATCGGGGATGAGATCAAGGGCTTTTTCCTCAGCGTGCTTTTGGCCGGTTTACTAGCCGAACTGGTGTATTTCATTATTCGGCAGTTCCCCGAGCACTGGTGGGTGCTGGCCTGGGTGGGATTTTTGGCGGTAGCCGTCTTAATTGCACAGCTTGCACCGGTGGTGCTGTTCCCGATCTTTTATAAATTTGAGCCGCTTGCGAACGAAGATCTTAAATTGCGGCTGATCCGATTAGGGGAGCGGGCAGGAGCGCGAGTACGCGGGGTCTACAAGTGGAATTTGTCGGAGAAGAGTCGCAAGGCAAATGCTGCCCTGACCGGCCTTGGTGCCACCCGGCGAATCATTCTCGCCGACACTTTGCTAGCGAACTACACGAATGACGAGGTGGAGGCAATTCTCGCGCATGAGCTCGGCCATCACGTGCACAAACACATCGCCAAAGGCATCGCCGTCGAAGCGGGAGTGACTTTGGTAGGCTTTTGGGCGGCAAACTGGGCCTTACATCTGGCCATGGATCGGTGGCACCTGTTTGAAACGCTCTCGGACTTTTCCAATTTGCCTCTGCTGGTCGTGATCTTTGTCGTTCTTTCCTTTGTACTCATGCCGGCGGTCAACGCCTTTTCTCGTCATAATGAGCGGCAGGCCGACCGCTATGCCTTTGAGAACATCGCGAGCATCGCCCCGTTTATTTCTTCCATGAACAAATTAGCCGATCAGAATCTGGCCGAACGAGCGCCCTCGCGTTGGGTGGAGTGGTGGTTCCATTCTCACCCCGCCATTGCAAGAAGGATTGCCGCTGCCGAGCTTTGGGCCAAGGCCAATGGCGAGAACCAGGTTCAGGGCTTTAGCCCGGCGTAGGTCCGGGATCAAGCCACGTATTCACAACGATCGCTTAGAAAGCAGGCCTTCGACTCTGACCAGATCCTCCTCCGTATCGACTCCAACCGTGTCGTACGGGGTCTCGGCGGCGAAGACGGGAATACCATTTTCAAGGAAGCGTAATTGTTCGAGGCGCTCCGCCCGCTCTAGTGCCGATTCTGGGAGGCTGACGAAGCGGTTCAGTGCAGCCTTACGATACGCATAGGTTCCGAGATGCTTAAAGATGCGGGGCCGAGAGCCATCGCGATCGTAAGGAATTGAGGCGCGCGAGAAGTAGAGCGCCCGGCCACGGAGATCGGTCACCACCTTTACCGCGTTCGGGTTGGTTAAGTCCTCCCCAGATGCCGGGGTCT
>JAFAPG010000728.1 GCA_019247235.1 Acidobacteriota bacterium | reverse complement strand
TCGGTCACCTCGTCGATAATCGGAACTCCGGCGGTAGAGGTAAGGCTGGCAAACAGGTTCAGGGTATCAATTACACTCTGTTTCGAGGCTGCCGAGCCCTGGTCGTCAATGGGGAAATTAATGGTGTTATGGAATTGGTTGCCCACGCAATCAATGGGCACACCGCGACTGATTGCGCCCTTCACCCAGTTGTAAATGAAATTGCGCTTGGCAGAAATTGTGGTATTGAAGTCGTTGTAGCACAGTTTCACCTTCTCTCGTCCGATACCTAAGGCGTCCAGTGCCTCCCGAGCATAGATAAACGCATCGTCCATATATTCGGGAAATCCCGGATCGTTGTTCGGGTCTACGGTAATCATGTACCACTTGCTGCGGCGGAAGCCATTCGCTTGGCTCTCATCGATAGCCTCGTTCACCACATCCCAAACATAGAGCTGATCTCCATAATGGTTGATCAAGGCGGTAATGTGGTTCTTCATGCGCGACAGCAACAGCTGCTTATTGGCCTCACTGAACGGCTGGGTAGACATATCAACGCCATTAGCGTCCTGGAAAACCCAATTGGGCACCTGACTATGCCAGACAAAGGTGTGCCCGCGCATCTTGATATTGTGGGCTTTGGCAAAGGCGAGAATGTTGTCGCCGGGCGCGAAGTTGAAGTTTCCTTCCTGCGGTTCGGTCGTGTCCCACTTCAGATCATTCCCCGGAGTCACGCTGGTGTAGTGGCGGGCGGCGAGTTGTCCATGCGGTCCAACTAGGTCTTGCTGCAAAGTGGCAAAGCCGACCAGGAAATCGTCACGCAAAGTTTGGCCGATGGAAGGGATGTCCTCTATCACCGGGGGTGGCAGAAATTGCAGGCTCACGTCATCGATGTAGAAGGAGGCGAATGGGGCAGCGGTTTCCGCCGATTCGACGTAGATCTGCAGGTTATCGTAGGCTCCGGCGAAGGTGTAAGGCTTCACCTTGAAACGCACCCACGACGATGCGGTCACCGGCGCATTGGCGATCAGTGTCTTGAACGTTAGCGCGCCGCCCAGACTCAATTGCAAACTGACTCGGATCGTCGTCTGCGGCTGACCCGGAGCCATTTTCACCCAGAGAATTACGGCGTACTGCGATCCGTTGCACATCTTTCCGGTGATATCGAGAGTTGGACCAGTAAAGCTTGCGCTGCGGTTCGTAACCAGCAGGCTATGCGCACCGGAATGAGAGTCGGCAGCAGTATTGGTCACCTGTGCCGTGCCTCGGCCCGCCCAGCCCTGGGTTGTGCCGTCTTCGAAATCGCTCATGAACCCGGAGTTGTCAGGCGGGTTGCTGCATCCGCCATTACTGGCGGCAACGGTAAAGTCATCGATGTAATACGAGCTGGTAGCGTTGGCCCCTTCAATGTAGAGCAGTAGGCCGGTGGTGTTGGTCGCGGGCGTGAAGGCACCCACCATTTTGACCCACGCACCGTTTGTGACCGTAGCTGGCCCAGCGACCGTATTAAACGTGGACGAGCCGTTGATCGTGCTCTGCATGGTCATGCGGATCGAGTCATTGGCCTGGCTCTCCTGCATGCGGACATAGATGGTAAAAATGTACAGCTGCCCGGGAGTCAGCACGTTAGACAGATCAATGCTGGGGCCGCCAAAGGTTTGCGTGCGCCCCGTCGTCAGCAGGCTATGGGATCCCGTGTTGGCCTGCGTGGTGGCCACACTCAAGGCGGTGCCGTTGCCGCGGGGCACCCAGCCGTCGGGCTGGCCATCTTCGAAATTGGTTTGAACCACGACCTGGGCGATCGCCGGCAGCGAGGCCAGCAAAGCAAAAAACACCAGAGACATACGATGGATAGACCGGGTCCTGCTCAGGCACGACATGGTGCGCCTCCTTGGGGGTTATTGAGGTTGGCGTTTCGCTCTAGAGAAGCATGATGAGCATCAAATGCGGCTCCTCCGATGCGGTACTCTGCTGGCCAGTTGTCTTTCCGGCGGGCGCCCACAGAGCTAGCAAGGTGCTGCTCGCGTAAACCGGACCGCGCCCGGCGTGCGATCGATCTGCGGCCTGTTACAAACTCTGCCGAACCCATCCCACAACCGCAGGAGGAAACGACCTTAACTAGGTCCTGCGCGCTCGCTTCTAACTTTTCCCTGGGTGCGGACCGGCCGCTGCGGTCTGGTCGGTTACGCAAGGGTTCGGTACCTCGAAACTCTTGGGAAAATTCGTAAACTTCGCAAAGGGTGACTCGCATGTCCGATCCGGTACGCAAAACCACCTTCCTCGGGTGCTGACGCTTCCACTTCTCGCTACGAGAGGTAAACGCAAATTTCCCGGCGGCACTCAAGCGAGACTGGCGCCCGACGGTTATGCGAGCGTCACGGTTTTTACCTCTGGTGAGTAGCCGTTGTCAAGCAAAATTGGCGAGCTAAAACGTCACTAGATCGATTTAGTGTGTTAAGACACCCCCACTGCAACGCGCCAAGCTAGATTCGTTGCCCGCCGCTCTAAGACTCGCTGGGCGCATTAGTCTCAGAGCTTTAGGGGGCATACCAGTGAACAAACTTCCCCATGCACTTCCTATACCCGCGGCGGGCATTCGATGAATCGCGATTTGACAAGTTCGAGACAACTGCGCGAGCTCTGGCCACCGAACATGACTACGGACCGAGAATCTCAAGT
>JAFAPG010000657.1 GCA_019247235.1 Acidobacteriota bacterium | reverse complement strand
TCCTGGGCCCCAGACCCGCCCTTTGGAGACGCGATAGGGCATTTTGAGGATGGTGCCGATGGGATAGACCGTGTCCAGATGCCCCAATATCAACCACGGTTTCTCTCCCCGTCCGACCGAAGCAGTAAAGCGAATCTCCAGATGGTTGCCGACCTTTTCTGTGGGGTGCCAGCGTGGTTTTCCTCCCAGTTCCTGAAAGCGCGAAGCCACAACGGTCCCCAGTCGGTCGACGGCTGCTTTTATGTCGCTCGGGGATTCGATCTCTACTAGCTGTTCGAGGGTATCGAGAATTCGAGGTTGCTGGTGGCGAAAATAGCGCAGCTGGAGAGAGGGCTTTTCTAGGCTCATCGTCTGAGACGACCACCACCATGATCGACGCGTGATGGTCTGGCACTTGCGATAAAGTATAATCGTCGCGCGAACCCCTCGATGAGTCACACAACTTCAACTACTGCCGAACCGCTCTCGGCCGAACACGTCCGGCTGGACATCGACGATATCGTGCGCATCCTGCCGCATCGCTATCCTTTCCTGCTGATTGACCGGGTCATCGACCTGACACGCAAGCAGCGCATCGTCGCCCTCAAGAATGTCACCATCAATGAACCTTTCTTTGCCGGCCACTTTCCCGGCGTTCCCATCATGCCTGGGGTACTCATCGTCGAAGCCATTGCCCAGGCCGGAGGCGCGCTTTTGCTGACCGAGGTGCCGGATCGAGAGAAGAAATTGATGGTTTTTACCGGCATCGAGCGCGCTCGCTTTCGCCGCCCGGTTCGTCCCGGTGACCAGTTGCGCATCGAAGTCGAAGTCAAGGCCTGGCGCGAGGGCGGGGAACGCAATGCCGTGCGCATGGAGGGGCTCGCCTATGTCGACGGGAAGCGCGTGGCAGAAGCCATTGTTACCTGCCAGCTGGTAGCCAAGAACGCGCGCCCGACTTCTTCGGAAACCAATGAGATAGGCGAGAAGTGAGGGGCGGCAGCTCGATTCGACCGAAATGAATGTCCACCCGACAGCCATTCTCGATCCCTCGGCAAAGATTCACAGTTCATGCAAAATTGGCCCTTATTGCACCGTAGGGCCGCAGGTAGAATTGGGCGAAGATTGCGAGCTCATTTCCCATGTCGTTATGGCTGGACCGTCTCGGATCGGTGCTCGCAATCGCTTCTTCCCTTTTGCCTCGGTTGGCCTGGGGCCGCAGGATTTAAGCTACCAGGGCGAAGCTACGCGCCTTGAGATGGGAAACGACAACGTGGTGCGGGAGTTTGCCACGTTAAATCGCGGCACGCTCAAGGGCGGTGGACTGACTCGCATTGGCAGCCATAT
This sequence comes from Acidobacteriota bacterium, assembly GCA_019247235.1. Taxonomy (GTDB): domain Bacteria; phylum Acidobacteriota; class Terriglobia; order Terriglobales; family Acidobacteriaceae; genus Gp1-AA145. Next base: position 1,216 of record JAFAPG010000657.1, on the reverse strand, counting down.
TCTGATCATGGCCTACGCTCATATAGCCCACGATTGCGTGATCGGAGATTACGCGCTACTGGCGAATGCGGCCACGCTCGGGGGGCATGTGATTGTTGAAGAGTGGGCGGTGGTCGGGGCGCTATGCCCAGTACATCAATTTGTACGCATTGGCGCTCACGCCTATATCGGCGGGGGGACCACCATCACTCGCGACGTTTTGCCGTTTTCTAAGACCGCTGCCGAACGCGGGACCCACGCCTACGGCCTGAACGCCCTAGGGCTTGAACGTCGGGGCTTTACTCGTGAGCGAATCAGGAAAATCCACCACGCCTATAAATTGCTGCTGGCCTCTAAGCTCAATACCTCGCAAGCGCTAGAAAAACTAAAGTCCGAGCCTGACCGCGGAGAGGATGTGGAGACGCTGATTCGCTTCATCGAAAGCTCAAAACGCGGCGTGATCAAATAGTGGACCGGGGCAACCCAGGGCGCGGTGAAGCCTTGATTGCGGTGAGCGCAAAACTCGGCCTGATTGCCGGCAACGGACGCTTCCCCTTACTGGTGCTCGATGCGGCTCGGGCCCAGGGCTATGAAGTCGTGGTTGCGGCCATCAAGGAGGAGACCTGTCCCGAGATCGAATCGAAGGGCGCGGCCGCCGTCCATTGGCTTTCACTTGGCGAACTTTCAAAACTCATAGAGACCTTTCGCCGCGAGGGCGTGACGCGCGCCATTATGGCCGGCCAGGTAAAACACAAGCAAATTTTTTCAAGCATTCGGCCCGATTGGCGTCTGGCCAAACTGTTGCTCTCTCTCGGGCGGCGGAATACAGATGCTCTTTTAGGCGCCGTGGCCAAGGTTCTTGCCGATGAGGGTATCCAGCTTGAAAATTCGACCAGTTTACTCGAGCCCTTGCTAGTGAAATCCGGGCACCTTACCCACCGCGCGCCCAGCTTCGAGGAGACTAAGGATATCGAGTACGGGCGCTCGGTCGCGCGGGCTCTCGCCGAGCACGATATCGGGCAGACGGTAGTCATTGCCGAGACTGCTTGTGTGGCGGTAGAAGCCATGGAAGGAACCGATGCGACGATTGAGCGGGCTGGGCATTTGATGGCATCGCTTGAGGCTAGAGGCTCGGTGTTGACCCGAAAGCTGACGGTGGTGAAGGTCAGCAAGCCCAATCAAGATATGCGCTTTGATGTTCCTGTGGTAGGAACAAGAACCATCGAGGTGATGCGTC
>JAFAPG010000650.1 GCA_019247235.1 Acidobacteriota bacterium | reverse complement strand
GAGCATCACGTGCAACGTCGCCAGAAAGTGGCAGAAACGCTTACGCGTGGTGTAGCCGATTTGCAAGGATTGAGGCCACCGACGGTACGAGACGGATGTCGACATGTCTACTACGTCTGGGCACTGCGCTACGATGAAGGCGTGGTTGGTATTTCACGCGATGCCTTCAGTGCCGCGCTGAAGGCGGAAGGCTTTCCACACGAAGTTGGCTATGTTCGGCCGCTCTATCTGCTCCCCTTGTTCCAGCGTCGAGTTGCCTTTGGGCGCGATGGCTACCCACTGAGCCTTTCCAATCGAGAGTATGGAAAGGGCCTTTGTCCAATCAGCGAACGCATGCACGAGAAAGAGTTGATCGTATTCGAGACCTGTGCCTATGACCTCAATGACGAAAGAACCGAATTGCTTGTGGCAGCGCTTCGCAAGGTTTACAACGCCAGAAAGAGATTGGCTTCGCGAACCGCTGCGGCATAAGGCTGAACCGCATGTCACGGATCGTTGCTAGCATCGAAGCGCGCATGAAATCATCGCGCCTTCCCGGCAAGGTACTGGCCGACGTTTGCGGTCAACCCGCCTTGACACGGCTTTTGCGCCGGCTACGGCGTTGTCGCTCATTAGACGCGATCGTGCTTGCCACTACCGACGACGCTGCCGACGATGTGCTGGTGGACTGGGCTACTTCGCAGGCATTGTCCCACTACCGTGGCAGTGAAGACGACGTGCTACTCCGGCTGGTCGAAGCCCACCGGATGATGCAGAGCGAAGTGGTCGTCGAGATCACCGGAGATTGCATCCTGCTCGACCCAGAGATTATTGATCTTGGAGTAGATACCTTCCTCGCGAACGATTGCGATGTGGTCACAAACGCACGCGTGCCATCGTATGCAATCGGACTTGACGTTCAAGTGTATCGCTTGAAAAACCTGGAAGAAGTGGAGCGCACTGTCGATGATCCCGCCGCCCGCGAGCATGTCTCGTTGTACTTCTACGAAAACACGGAGCGGTATCGCGTCATACACATGCTGGCGCCCGCTCGCTGGTACGCACCGGGACATCGGTTTCAACTCGACTACGAGGAAGATCTGCTCTTCATCAATGAGATCTACCGCCGCCTCGAACGGGAGCACGGCGACGAGTTTGGAGTAGAAGAGATTATGGGCGTCCTTCGCAAGGAACCGTGGCTCGCGGATATCAATATCCATTGCCTGGAGAAATCACCACGCTGATGCCGACAAATTCGAAGCTACGCACAGTCTTGGTGGGAGCAGGAAAGATAGGCGCCGGGTATGCCGATGATACGGTGATGGCGCGCCACTTTCGTTTTGCAAGCCATGCCCAAGTCTTGAGCTGCCATCCCGAGTTTTCCTGGGAGGCAATGGTCGAGCCAATTGACACAGTCCGAGCAACCGTCCAGCAGCGGTGGAAGGTTCCGCTCGCAGTTCGAAGCCTGGAAGAACTGAGAGGAACCGAATGCTACGATGTGGCCGTCCTGGCAACACCTCCGAAAGGCAGAGCGGACGTGCTCAACCGCCTTCCGAGCGTCCGAGCTGTGCTGGTGGAGAAACCTTTGGGCATTTCTTCGGAAGACGTGCAGAAACTTTATCGTGTTTGTAAGGAACGAAACATCATAGCTCAGGTGAATTTTACCCGCCGCTCCGATGAAGTGTTCCGGAATTGGGCCCGAGGTGACCTCTCGAAACTGATTGGGACTGTTCAGAATGCGGTCATTCATTATGGCAATGGGTTGCAAAACAATGGAACACACATGCTGGACCTTGTACGCATGCTGGTGGGTGAGGTGGCCGCAGTCAGGGCACTTGGCGAGTCAGCACGTCCGCTTACTGCGTCAATTCCGGGCGATGTTGACGTCCCGTTTGCGCTTCGCTTAGATTGCGATATCACAGTTGTGGGGCTGCCGCTAGAGTTTCGGCACTATCGGGAAAATGGACTCGAGCTTTGGGGCGAACGAGGCCGCGTTTCCATTCTTCAGGAAGGATTGGGCTTGTATTTCTATCCCCGCAGCCCAAACAGAGCTATGCAGGGTGAGGGAGAAATTGCATCAGATGAGCCACAGCCTATTGGCGCCACGCTCGGTAGAGCCTTGTACCACATGTATACAAACATCGCCGCGAACCTGCGAGGTGAGGAACCGCTCTGTAGTCCAATTGAATCTGCTCTCAAGTGTGAAGAAATAGTTGACTGTATCCTCCAATCTTCCCACACAAATGGATCTTTGGTACGGGTCTCGCAGCAATGCAAGGTAATGACAAGTTAGTTACCAGATACGCAGATGTGCTACTTTTCGCCGAGGATCCAGGCGCCGCGAACTTTGTTGTTGAGCTCCCTCGGTCTCTGGCGGCCATTGGATTCAATGCCTGTCTCCTTGCAACCGGAGTGGCAGCCAAATATCTGCCGCAATACCATGTTGAATTTTCCGTCGTGCCAGATGATTGCGACGCAAGACGCCTTCTTCAATCGATCTTACCTCGACTGGTAGTAGTTGGAACGTCCGAGAACTCCGATAGTCTTGGCTTGCAGCTCATATTGGAAGCACGAGCAGCTAACTTACCTAGCGTCGGTGTTGCAGATCAAGTGACGAATTGTGAGTTCCGCTTTCGCGGTCGGACCGATGATCCCCTGGCCTATGCTCCAGATTGGCTACTTGTGCCTGACGAACCTACACGTCAGGCCTATCTCGCGCTCGGTTATTGCGAACACCGAATAGTAACGTGCGGTCATCCCTGGTATGACGTTATCCGCAGCGACATGGAGGTTCTTCAGAAGAAGGGCCAGAGGGAGATTCGCGCCAAGCTTCTCCCCGATCTCCCAGGCAATCGTCCAGTTGTTGCATTCATTGCCGAAGTCTCGACCGGCCTCGACGAGACCCAATATCGTCGATCCATTGACTACACACTCAGTGGCAAGGGAAACTCCTCAGGGCGCACGGAGATTGTTTTGGAAGAGTTTCTCGAAGCAGTGAAGCACCTTGTACCCCGACCGTATTTGGTACTTCGGCTCCATCCCAAGAATCGAGAGGAGGAGTTTGCGCGGTATTTGGATGAATTTGACAAGATCAGTCGGACCGAGCGACCTTTGGATATGGTGTTTGCAGCCAATTATGTTGTCGGCATGAGCAGCATGTTGATGATGGAGGCGGCCCTCATTGGACGCCCCACACTCTCCATCCTCCCGCGCCCTCTCGAGCGCTCCTGGCTCGCCAGCATAGCAATGGGCCTGACGACCTGTGTAACCAGGCGGGAGGAGCTAGTCGGAGCCATTGCGAACATGCTGCAAGAGTCTGAACGCCCAAATAAACCGCCGATTTTCGACGATGGCCTCCTCGGCTCGCTAGCACGTACCACTAACTTTCTGAGAGAGCTGTTAACTGGTAGCTGCTAGCTACTAAGCTCAGCCAATCCGCCTTTGCCGTTGTTTTTTGCCTTGCTCCGAGCTCGCAGGTAGACACTAGCAGAGTGTGTCCATGATTCATCAGCTATCCAACGAATACTACGTTAGAGGCCTGAGAGTTGCAGATCTTCATGGCCCATACACGACCTGGTTTGAGGACCAGGATGTGTGCCGGTATAACTCACACGGCAAGTTTGCCAAGACAGAGGAATATTTCAAGGTATTCTTCGATCACCTCAATCAAGAGGATCGGCTCGTCTGGGCGATCTGCCATCACGCTGATGGTCACATCGGAAACGTGAGCCTTCAGTCCATCTCCGTAATTGACCACAATGCGGAGTTTGCCATTCTGCTCGGTGACAAACGTCATTGGGGCAAGGGTGTGGGCACTCTGGCCGGCCGGAAACTAGTCGAGCATGGCTTCAACAAGCTAAACCTCGAAAGACTTTACTGCGGGACGGCGGCAACCAACCATGCTATGCGAACACTCGCGGCGAATCTGGGAATGACCGAAGAGGGTACCCGTAGGAAACACTTATACCTGGAAGGCGAGTGGGTCGACGTCATTGAGTACGGCCTCCTAAAGGATGAATTTCTTGCATTGTCAACAGTCTGGTTGAATACCTCTTCCTACACTTGCACGGCGACACAATGAAAGCGAATTCAACGCCATTGCCGACGAATGTTCGGTACTTCTTGACGGTGATGTCAGCTCTCGAGAGGCTGAGACAAGATGCACGGGAGGTCGAAGCCGCATATCTTCGGCGTCTGTCTGCGCTATTCGAATCACGGCAAGAGAACTTTGCGAGTAGCATTCATCAAGATCAATCGCATCCTGACATAGGACACGCGCCTCATTTTGCCGCAGCTCGCAAATTTGTTGCGCGAATGCTTCAGCTTTGTCTTCTAGTTCCCATGTTCGTAAGCCAATGGAAACGATTGAGCTCTTGGAGACGCCAGCACCACTCCAAGCAGCTCATTTTGGCGATTGCCTCAAACCGGCTGCCCCCGAACAGCTCTCTCAGTAGCTTCAGGTTGTCTCTGGCCACCCTACTCTGGTCAATCGGCGCTTCGTCAGATTCTGTCAGCAAAAAGATCGTCGATACCGATGCCGTGTTCGTGTTTGATGCACTTCATGTGAGTGCATTTTGGTCGCTACGTGACAAGCTGAACAAAGAAAACGTCGCAATCATCGATGGAGCGTTTCTGGCCTTTTTCTACGCCGCTCAGTTAATAGTGAATCCGCTAAGACAGCTTCGGAAAATCTATTCCCTAATCCTTGAGTGCTATCGAACGCGACCGTCGGACCGACGTTTCTGTTCGGAGACGCTCCTGAAAACAATCTTCTATGCATCTGTTGCCAACGCCTACAAGCTCCTGCTTGATGCCTCGGTTCGGAGCGAGGCGGTGTTCGTCACTAGTAATGCGGTGTTGACGGAGCGACTACGGGCACATCTCTTTCGATCCGCGAAGTGCACGCAGCTCATTGAGATATTGCACGGAGCGGGGTCAATTCCGGCCGAGCGCTTCTTCGCAAAGATCATCGCCGCGGGAAGCTCCCTTCAGTCCAGCAAAAGGCTCTCATTTGTTCGCCAGGTTCCGAACCTTCCGTTGTATGGCGTGTTTAAGACCCAGTCTAACGACGGTCCACCCTTCGCTATTAATTGTTACCTAAATCATTACTTCATGGAAAAGCCTGAGCGGAGTTTCGCTGGTTGGATCCAATCCGAATACCGCACGCTTCGTGGTTCAAATGCTGCAGCCGACGATCCCATAATAATCACAATATTTGGGAATTGCGTCGACGATGGTCCCTTAACGCGTTCGGCTTCGTTTCGCGCCGAGTGCGCCCTGATCTCATTGATTACGAAATTTGGAGAGACGGTGCAGCCGGAATATCTGATTGTTTATATTCCTCACCCAACGCATCGTCACGACCTACTCGATCATCCTGCCTTTACAAGCAATCACGTCCGAACATACCGGAAGTCTGTATTCGGCTGGCTCATCTCCGATCTGTGTGTAGCGTTGGCGTCGAGCACTATGTTCGAGGCCAGATACTTTGGAGTTCCCGCCTTTACTCCAATGTTGAATTCGGATCAGATCTATACGGCTTCATATCTCGACCAGCTAGCTCATCCACAGTCTAATTCATTTGATGACCTCAACACTACTCTTCGTAACTTCCTCGCTGAGTATCGCCGAGAACCTCACGTAACCGTCCTGGGCAGAGCCCGAGGTCGGCTCGCGCTAATGGGATTTGATTCCCCACTTACTGAGAGTACAGCCACCAATCGCGCTTACCGCTCACGTGAGTCCGTGTGAGGCGAGTGGCCGCTCCTTTTTTTGTCATCGCCATTCCACGCACTCTAACATTTTGACGAAATGCGTTCGCGAGAACCCAACAAACGCAACCGAAAGTTGATCGCGCTCAGTCCCACGACGAGCGACTCGGGACGTCGGCCGCCCCTTCTTTCCTTGCGTTCTAGTCCAGGTTGGAGGCTGATTACTGCCTTCTTCTTCATTAGTTATTGGCTCCCGATGTTCGGAAATATTCTCTTTGCGGACATTATCACCTCGGATTACCGAATCTATCCGCTTACGCCCTACTGTTTATGGCTGATGGTCGGCGTGTATCTCCTGTTTTGTCTTCTATATACGACTCGCGTGCGGATATTGCGCCTTCCGCGATTGCCGGATATCTCGAGAGTTGTCGACTGGCTTGGCCGTTGTTATATGCGCTTTAGATTACCTTTTGCAGTCGCCTCGATAATCACAGCCGCAGTGGGCGTGGTCAGAGGATTGAACAACTACCGATACTCCGACCAAGGCATCTCCCAAACAGGCGGTATTGAGCTGCCCTTGTTTCTGTTCTTGTTTCTCGTTTTCTCCGTCATCATTACGATCGATTTCTTCTATTGCATCTTCGTGCGATCAAGTGAAGCGATACCATTTCTTTCCCGCCGCTATTTCGAAAATGTGATGCTCGCCACAGCCCTCTTGATGTCGGTAAGCGGGAGCGCAAGTACTTTTCTCGCTTTTGTCTGCTGTTGGTACAGTTTCTTTCCCGCCTCGTTTCGTCGCTTTATTTTTGTTCCACGACATCGATCACGCATCGGCAAACTTTCCAGGGCAGCTATCTCCTGGGCATTTCTTGCCTTGGTTCTTTTCTCAGCGTGGAATGTAGGTGAAACCATTAAATCAACCGGATCCGATCCTCATTTTTCCGTGGAGACTGCAGAGGAGCTTGCGGCGGAGCGTCTTCTCACGAAAGGACCGCTTAGGGGCTACCTGGGTTACTTACTCGAAAATCGCTCCCTCCATTACTATTCCCTGCTCTTCACGGCGAGTTCTCCACGAAGGATTCTCGATCACGGCGAAGTAACGCCGCTCATCTTTCCGCTACGAACATTCTTGTTCCGGCTGAATTACGTGATGGGAAGTCCGTTTAGAGTAGATAGACCCGCATTGTCTTCCTTAATGCAACTCAACTATCAACTCCTGATTGCCACCACGGTGCATGATCGAGAAGGCTCGTCTCCAGGTTTTCTAGGATCCTTCAACTATATCTTCGATTTTCCCTGGAACGTGATTTGTAGCGCCCTCTACCTACGCTGGTTTGCGCGGGTGATCGATACGCTGTTCAGCAATCATCGCTCGACCGTCTTGTCAATCCCGGGGCTTTGTTTGCTCGTGCAGTTTACTAGCAATGTCTTTGCCTCTCCATTTGATTTTCTGCAGATCGTCGACGACGGACCTATCTACATGATCCTCTTGATTGGAATATATGTTCACTCGAAGAGCCGAGCAGCAGAAGCGTTGCCGAGAATTGCTAATGGGCACCCTGATCGCGCCCGCTTTCATGCAGGAAGGGGAACTGGGATGCTCCCTGCGACAGCCGCTCGTCGCCCTTGCCCAATCATATGAGAGAGATCTTATTACTCAAGCAGATTGCTCAGTCCTACCAGAACCTTAATCTTAGATACTCGAGGCTGGCGCTCGCTTTCATACTGATGCTGCTTACTGCCGTTTTGGAAATGACGGGTCTTTCCATTTTGTATCCTGTTGTATTGGCGATGGGGCACGACCACGCGATGTTACAAAGGATATTTGCGCGGCTACCGGTTTCAGCTCCCTGGCTGCAGAACACGAGTACACAGATTGCCATCCTGTTTGCTACCGTTGGAGTAGTGAATATTACGAAGAATGTTGTCTTGTATCATACGTACCACTATGATATGAGCTTCGCCATGTACTACTATCGTAATTTGATTCGCGGCCTATATAGCGCCTATGTACACAAACCTGTACTAGAGTTTCGACAGGAAAGCTCAGGCTCTCTAGCTAGTATTATCTGTGTCCAATCACAACGCCTGATCGACGGCGTCATTCGACCACTGCTCATCTTGTGCACAGAAGGAATTCTCCTGATTGGAATCGCGCTACTGGTATGGTACGTCAGTCCGATATTGATTGTGGTTCTGATTACCGCATGTGGCGGGACTGCTATCGGTTATTATACGCTGCTTCGAGCGAAAGCACACCGCTGGGGACAGCAGCGAATGCATGCGGCGGCTGTGCTTCAGGAACTTGTAAACAACACCTCGTTTGGCATCGGTGAAATCAAGATT
>JAFAPG010000511.1 GCA_019247235.1 Acidobacteriota bacterium | reverse complement strand
CCGATTTGGCCGGCGCCAATAATTCCGATTTTCATAGATCCTCCTGGTCAGCGATTGTTGCGGTTTAGGGAAGCTCAGCTGTACGGCTTTGACCGAGAAAAGTCGCGCATATCGCAAGTAGAAGAGCCTCATGAGCATAGTGCACGTTCGGAGTTTTCGTCGCCCTGAATACGATTCCTAATCCAGCGGGAAGGCGTAATCCAGTGGGGTTGATGGCCGAGGCCTCCTTTAAAAAATGCATCGCAAGCCAGAAGCGGCTGAGTGTTGACGTGGCTATCGCGGTGCAGATGTCCAAAGCGAGGTTTCCACCCTCAAACCGCCGAGGTGAACCGAGACTCCCGCCCATGCCGGTACCCGCTTGCTCGATCTGCTCACGAGCTAGCATGAGAACGCCTCAGCTGATTTTCGATGCCCACTCATCACCGTACGACTCAACTTTGCGAGAGCGCAGAAAATACTAGGAGAGGATAGAGTTCTCAAGCCGGGAACAAGGCTCTGAAAGCGCTGCAACCATGGTTTAGAGTGGGGATGGCATGAAACCTGAATTCATGAAACATGAATTAAAGATCAGCCATCCCGGGAACCCGGACCTCCCATGCTGACCGCACCTCTGAGCCGGGAACTCCTCGCGCAGCTGAGTTTGGCAGGTATGGGTTTGGATGTCTTGGGAGGATGTTACTTGGCCTATGACTTGTTGGGCGGAAGACGTGGACCGCTGCGCACACTGACGCGCGCCACCGGGTATGTGGCCCTGTTTTTCGTCGGCTACATGGTGGTGCTGGGGCTGAGGTATGCGGTGGTTGCGGCAAGTGGAATGGGCGTCTTATTGGCGGTTGAATTTCGCTTGGCCGGATTGACACTCGCCGCCCCGAAAAAGCCGTTGGTGCTGCTGTTCGGTTTCTTGCGCGGCATGATTCTTGGCCTGGCCAGCATGACCATCGCGGGATCGCGTTTTGCGGCCATCTTTGCTTTGCTTTCAGGGACAGGATTGATGTTTACCTACGCGCTGGGATTTGCTCCCACCCATGACTATGAGACGCAAGCAAGACCACATGTGTCTCAACACAAATTAATTGCCTCTCTCTTGCGCGCGATCGTGGTCTCAATCGGTGGAGTAGGCGCAGCCTTGCTGACCCAGCATGGCCAGCATTGGATTCTGTTCGGAGTCCGCCTTGGTCTGGCGGCAGGGACCGTCAGTGCACTGTTGAGTCTCTCGAGCCCTATGATCGAATGGCACATCGAGAACCTTCCCGAGCGGCGATTGGGCATGATAGGCCTGGTGCTGATTTTTCTGGGTGTATTGCTGCAATCTATCCAGTACTGGGTTGTGATCTTTGAGGTTGCCGTCAATTGAAATTACTGAGGTTACGGTCGGTCGAGGCAAGCCGGCGGATGACTTTTTACCATCGTCGCCTCGATTGATCATATTCTCGATGACTGTTATGGGTGGAGGACGGCGAACAGGAGCTCCACTGAAGTTAGGCCTGCATGCTAGGAGCAGGGGGGGTTGAAGGGACGCTGGTTGCCACACATCCGAGCGGAACGAATTCTGCAAATCGTTAGTGAGCCAACTAAAAACGCGTTATGCCACTACGGTCTTTCTCGACGCCCTTCCGGCCCCTAGATAACTACAGATAATCAACCTGCGAGGAGAGGGCGCATTCTCGTTGCTGATTATTCCCGTATACCAAAGCCGCTTCTCTGTCGTGCCATCATTCGTGCGCTCATGGCTAGAATTCGGTCAGCGGCATGGGGTATCGGTACACCCCGGGTGTGAATGTTTGAAATCAAATTCCGATCTGCATCCGTGTGGGTCTTTGCCGGCCGATACGCCATGTAAGCAGAAAGGCTCTTGGCCGTCGCCAGTCCCGGACGTTCACCAATCAGCAAGATCGCTACCTTAGGAGCCAACAATTCACCAATCTCATTCAGAATCCCTACCCGGCAGTGACGCACCAGGAAGGGCTGGCCAATACTCCATTGCCGTGCTTTCGCACCGACGCACACCAGTCTCATCAATTCAGGTACTTGTTCGCGCACAGCGGCAACGGATAAACCATCGCCAATCGCCAGCTGCAGGTCTATGTGCTGCCCGCAGCGGCGCAGTATTTCTTCTTTTCCTTCCTCGGCAAAGCGGCGCCCGAGATCAGGCCGTAGAAGGTAGTCCTCTTTGGTTTTAGCGAGACTGCAAACTTCAAATAGCGTCCACTCCTCAACCAGCGTACCCAGATCTTGCAGCATGTCTATCTCGGTGCGAACGGCGTCACGTGCCGCTGCGTGCGCCAGTCGCAGTTCGATCAGTGTGTCGGTCCGATATCCAGTACCAGCACGCCCTCTGAGCAGTCGCGCCGGAGTGCGTGCTCGAATCGTTCGTAGCAGCGGCGGCAGGTCTGCCTCGGAATCGAAGAAGCCTAATTCGTAGTTCTTGCCCAACTACTCATTCCTTCCAACGGACAACTCCAAACCGCGTATTAACTGCCGGCGAACGTTGTCATTGATCATCGTCAGTTCTAGCTCATGATAGATTCCGGTATTTTGAAGCCAGGCCAAGAACTCAGGTGCAGGCCGCAAATGAAAGAGCCTTCTTACCGACAAGGCATCGTGATAGCTGGTGGACTGATAATTCAGCATAACGTCGTCGGAACAGGGCACACCCATGAAATAGTTGCAGCCAGCAGCGGCCAGCAGCAAGAGTAGGTTATCCGCTGAATTCTGATCAGCCGCGGCGTGATTGGTGTAGCAAACATCAACACCCATGGGCAAACCCAGGAGCTTACCCATAAAATGATCTTCCAGACCGGCGCGAACGATTTGTCTTTCGTCATAAAGGTACTCTGGGCCGATGAAGCCGACCACACTGTTTACCAGAAAGGGGGCAAAAACCCGCGCCACTCCGTACGCCCGAGCCTCTAACGTCAATTGATCCACGCCCAGGTGTGCTTCGGCAGAAAGCGCGCTTCCCTGGCCGGTCTCAAAGTACATTACGTTGTCGCCGCTCCAGGCGACATCACGAGATCGGTGGTGAGCCTGGACTTGTTCGCGTGCCTCTCGCAACATGGTTAAGCTAACCCCGTAGCTGCGGTTGGCGGGCTCAGTTCCTGCGATCGACTGAAATAAAAGATCTACCGGTGCACCTTGTTGCAGCGCCTCAAGTTGAGTGGTGAAATGCGCCAGGCAGCAGGTTTGGGTGGGAATCTTATACACCTCAACCAATCGACCGAGTGCATGAAGAATCGAACTGACGGTTTCAACCGAATCTCCTGCAGGATTCACCCCAATCACCGCGTCTCCGCATCCATACAAAAGCCCTTCAAACGCAGCCAAGAGAATGCCTCCAACATCATCGGTGGGATGATTGGGCTGCAGACGAATACCCAATACGCCCCGCTCCCCCATGGTATTGCGACAGCGGGTCACGTTTCTGATTCTCGTCGCCGCCATGACCAAGTCCTTGTTGCTCATGATCTTGGTAACTGCCGCGGCAATTTCCGGAGTAATTGCCCATTGCACGCCCCGCAATTGCTCCGGGCTGGTCGAATCCGCCAAAATCAGCTCTCGAAATTCTCCCACCGTCGTACTTCTCAGGGCCTGAAATGATTCCTGATCAAATGTTTCCAGTATCAAGCGGCTCACATCATCGTCGTCGGGAGAGATCAATGGATGGTCGATGATTTCCTGTAAGGTCAAATCTGCCAGACGGCGCTTGGCTGCGACCCGCTCCCGCTCTGACTGAGCTGCGATTCCAGCCAGTTGATCCCCCGACTTTTCCTCATTGGCCTTGGCGAAGATTTCGCGGAGGTCCGAAAATGCAAATCGCTCGCTCATAGGCGAAGTCTACACTGCCAGAAATTCTGCGCTGGAAACTCTCTGCCCGGAAGGAGCTGCGCTTGATCGCCACGTTTTCTAGACCGCGAGGATCGTGTCTCTCTGGCTTCGAACCTCAATGTACGGTTACCGTAGCGGCTGCTTGTGATCGACCGAACGCGCCGGTGGCAGAGAGTATATAGGTTGTCGTCTGCAAAGGCTGTACGGACACGCTCGTTCCGCGCACGGCAGCGACGGTAGGCGAAATGAGCAGATACGCAGCACCATTCACAGCCCAACTCAGTGTGGCCGACTGGCCGGCCGTAATCGTCGCTGGGGACGCGGTAAAGCTGCTGATTTGTGGTGGGTTGCCCGTCGGCAGATTGGCCGACGTGTAGAGGGGATTCATCTGAACCACCTCGAAGTCTGCGGCCGTGACGAGCGAGAGGTTGTGTAAATCACTGTTGTCCCAGCGGTCGTCCGGTGCGCCGCTCAGGTACATGGAACTTCCATTGTCGGCAAGGATCATGCCATACGTTTTCAGTGCCTGCAGGATGACCTGGTTCGTCGGCGAGAACCCTGAAATGTCGAAGGTGGATTTTAGGCGCATGCGCATTCCCATGGGTGCAGCGTTGGCATTGCTTGAGTTCGCGGCCCAGTGCGAGGCGGGAGGCGTAAACGCAGCGCGCGTGTGCTGCAGGGTAAAGCGGACGGCGTGGCGGACAGAACCCGCGGCTACTTCATCGAATCGCAACAACCCGGGAAAGATCGGCAGGCCGGCAGCGTCGGCCGACGTCCA
>JAFAPG010000518.1 GCA_019247235.1 Acidobacteriota bacterium | reverse complement strand
CTTCAATGGCGCTGTAGGTGTCCTTCAATTCCATTCTTGGATTTGTCTTGTGCCCGCTGATGGTGATCTCGTGGGGGCCGAGCCCGTGGCAAAGTTCGTGGGCCACAATGTGAGTAAAAAACAATTCGAAACTTATATTGCTTTGATCGCCAGATTGCAGCACCACTTTTGAGATAGGCAATAGAGTGGCTTTAAATTTGGCCTCTTGAATGTTCTTCAACATCACGCGTTTGCTGCCCTTCCGCTGCACTACTTTGTCATCATTTGGCAAATTGTAAGCCGCGGTTTGCACCCCATGGTTCCCATCCCCTGCGCCGAACACTTCATTCACCACACGGATTGGCGCAAGCGTCCCAAGCTTGGGATTACGATACTCGGGCTCTTCAGGAAGATTGTTCTCGATGTCCTGCAAATGTTGGCCTAGAAAGGCCAGCTTGGTCGTCTCCTTATCGTCTCGAATATTAATGTAGGCTTCGAAAGCCGCTTTGTAGCCAAACATTTCATCGTTGTAGGTTTCATAAGGGCCGAAGGTGACTTCGAGTGGGGCATCCAAATCCATCCAAGCTATATCACTTTCGAAATAGTCGTTCGAAAGCAGAGCATCGGCTCGCGCGCTAAGGAATCGTTTCAAGCTGATGTTATCGGTGAGTTCTCCTGCTTGTCGTAGGAATTTCGCGGCTTCGGTAAGGTCGTTTTTGTACTCGTGACTATAAGGTACGGCCCGCAGGCCTGTATTCTCGCGGCGGATCACGGTAAAGAAGCCTTCCGCCTGGGTTTTTTCCGCCGCTGACAATCTCTCGACCCAAGCCTCGAATTCCTCTTTAGTCATGTCCTCCGGATAGAAATTGGCGCCCGGCAGTTTGGTCGTCGGCACGCTGGGTAAAAACGCCCTGTGCTGGTCAATTTCTGACCAGGGACCCTTGTTGATCCAAAAATAATGCAGGCGGGCACGACCTAGCGGCGACTGGTCCTGCTGGAGCCTTTCATACATTGAGAGATCGCCGCTCCAGAGCTGTCGCATGAACAAATGGTTCAGAATTCGCGCCGCCTGAATAAGTTGGACCAGTGCTTTCTTGTCGCCAGGTGAAAGCACGGTTGTGTCTACGTGAAGGGCAGTCGGCGCAAACCGGGCGGCCATTTGATTCAGTTCTGCGAGTCCCGGGGCGTTGAGTTTTTCCTGAGCAAATGAGGTCATAAGCAACAGCACAGCAACCAGTATCCTGCGCATGCCTAAGAGGATAAATCGTCGAGGCCTGAGCTGGCGAGAACACTGCGGATTGGCTTCCGTCAGCGTTTGAGTTCAGAGTTAACTAGCGCTTTCCCTGTAAACGAAACCCTTCGCCGATGGGTCCGCTCAATTCTGAGCTTAATACGGAATGCGCCCCCTTAACTTTGGGTAATCATGCTGTCGCGATCAAGATGTCGCCCGTTCTAGGCAGCACTGGGTAAGGAGGGTATAAAGGCTAGATTCTCGCTATGCTAGCCGTCGTTTTTGCCCTCAGCGACGGCCGCCTCAAGGTTAAGGTGAGCTCGGTCAGTCGAGTCGAGCCATTCGGAAATCGCATGCCGGGACGCGTCACTCATGGCGATGAAACGGATGCCGCAGTTGCCTTCACGGTCTGCCCAGGCAATCTCCCCATGAGCTTGAACCGGCACCAATATCCCGGGAAGGCGCCAACGCAAGTGAACCATATCGTTAGAGGCGATGGCCTCCGAGCATCGCATCCCAAGTCCACCGCGGCTGATGTTGAAAGTCTCAGCCCGCAACTCAGTTAGGTCTCCGGAACTCACAAAGACCGGGATCTTCAGGTGAAATCGAATGTCGGCTCGCTGATCTGGCTCCAGGCGACGCCATAATCTCTCCACTTCCGCCTCAGCCAGATCCGGTTGTACAGGTTTAGAAAGCACTGCATCCGCACCTGAATCTAGAGCGTCGGCAGCGTGCGTCTCCCCATTTGTAACTGCTAGCAGCATCGAGCTGCGATTGGGCAGTGACGAGCGAGCAGCTCGTAAAAGAGAAGCACCACCATAAACGTCATCGCAATCAATCAGCACAAGTCCAAATCGAATTTGTTCCAGTAATTCTTGGGCTGGCTTCGATTCAGGCAGCACTTCGAGCTGAGCATCGTGACGCGTCAGTGCCAAGGCGAACACCGAGTGGACAAATTGGTCGTGGGTCACGAGAAGATTTCGCCAGCCCATATATTGAAATAAGTATGGCAGTGGCAGCTTGCCTGCTCAATGTACCGGGGTAATACCCAAAGGTAACTGGCCTCTGGGCACGGCGATCCATGACTTTCACGTTATGCGCGGAAACAGGTATTAGCCTCCAGCTAACTCGGATGCCGTCCAGCCATCTAGCTGAGCTCGTTCGAGCACCCAACGACGCAGTTGTTGCTCAAGTGCTGGATGCAAATCGACGAAACCCATCCCGGAACCACCCGGGCTGGTCCATGCAAGTTTGGCCTTGATCTGAAACTGAGCCTCCATACCTGGCAAGGCGAACTCCAACTCAAAGACGGCGCCACGCTCAAGCGTGGCACCACCGCGAATGGCGATGCCACCGCAGCTCACATTTACGCTGATCGCTTGCGCCTGGCCGCCTCGAGAGTCGGTGATAAGGACAGGGGTTTCAACGTTCACCCGATAATATCGCTGCTGCAACTCATTGAGAGTCCCAAGGGAAGTGATTTTATAGTTACAGTGGTCGCTCATTCGATAACGTTCGAGCTTTCGCCGGAGTGTACGAGTGGAGATTCCCAGCTGCCGTGCGGCCTGCCCCTGATTTCCACTGTGGCGATCAAGAGCTTGCAAGATCATTTCTTTTTCCATATCACCAAGGGTCCCTTCAAAAATGCCGGAGGTGGGCGGTTCGGAAGCGCCGCAGATTTCGGCAGGCAGATCGTGCGCGTCGATGCGGGTGATGCCGGGCTTCGCTTTGAGTGCTGTTTTTAACATCGCGTTCTGTAGCTCTCGGACGTTTCCAGGCCACCGATACTGCTGGAGCGTTGCGAGCGCCTGTTTTGTCAAACGCGCTGCAGGGCAGTGCTGCGCAAGGAAGTGCTCGGCGAGAACGATGACGTCTTCCGGACGCTCTCGCAGGGGCGGAACACACAGCTGAAAATTGCCAAGACGATGATAGAGATCCCGACGAAACTGGGCATTATTGACTTCGGTCTCCAGATTGCGATTGGTGGCAGCGATCACGCGCACGTCCACGGCAATTTTGCGGCTTCCCCCTAAGCGGAAATAGGGAACACTGTCGAGGACGCGCAACAGTTTAGCTTGAACTTTCGTGGGCAGCTCGCCAACTTCATCGAGAAAGATCGTGCCTCCATTGGCGAGCTCAAACAAGCCCGGTTTGGCAAATTCGGCACCACTGAATGCGCCTTTTTCATAACCAAACAGTTCGCTCTCGACCAGATGCTCGGGCAATGCGGCGCAATTTACATCAACAAAGGGTTTGCCAGAACGCAAGGAATACTTGTGCAGAGCTCGCGCTACCAACTCCTTGCCGCTACCCGTCTCGCCCTGGATCAGCACCGACACAGGATGTTGCGCGACCCGCTCGATCATAGCGACCAGCTTTTGCATGGCGGGGCTGCGAACAATAAATTGTTGATTATCAAGCCCGAGATGCGCGGCAGTCTCCATGACGCTTCCGAGGCACAGCAATATTGTTGCTTCTGGACTGCCTGACAGTCGATTCCCTGCTCCAGAACAACATTCCTGGTTACCATGCCTGCCGAGAAAACAGTTAATTACTTTGGTGTTCTGAAGCTAGAGCAGACGCCAATTTCGCCTCCGCCCTCCTCGCGCCCAGCGGTCGTTGGCAAACCTGCAGGCTTCAGTTCTCGCCGACAATCGTGAGACGGGTGGACTCGCTTGCAGCACCGGAATTATTGCCCCAGACTGAGCCGTTTCCCCACACGGCACTGAACCCGATATTCAGGCTGTTGCCCCATACGGCGCTGTTTCCCCAAACGGCCGAATTGCCCCACACGGCCGAGTTTCCCCAGACCGCTGAGTTTCCCCATACGGCCGAGTTGCCCCACACGGCTGAGCTGTCGGAGACCAGATCCACATTGGCGGTGAGTGGGTCGCAGGAAACGATAGGCGACATGGCGGATAAGCCATTCGGGGACACCTCGCCGCTGGACAAGGCAGCCTGAATGTCAAGATAGCCAGCGCCCACAGTGAAAACATCGTACTGATCGATGTAGATGACGCCGCTTATCGAATCCGTGACGCTGCTGTATGCCGGAAAGGTCTTATAGGCCGTCTTCATTAACCTGGCTTTAACCTGATCCGGTGTCAATGACGGTTGAGCTTCGAGCAGCAGGGCCACCGCACCACTCACTACCGGAGTGGCCATACTGGTGCCGCTGAGCGTGTAATAATACTCTGACAAGCCGGTCGTGCTTGTACTCTCGTAGATACTCAAGGGAACCCGATTGGCGGGATACTCGGCGGGTAGCGAGCCTGAAGTGGCCAGTAGAGATACAGTGCGATTTCCCGGGGCCACCAGATCGGGTTTGACAATGTGGTCCAGCAAAGTAGGCCCTTTAGAGCTGTAGCTGGCAATCGTGTCATCGGCGCGATCTGGCGTGCCCATGGTCTTCATGGCGCCCACGGTGATTACATAGGGATCGTTGCCGGGAGCGGCAATGGTGGCATAACCACTCGTCCCGGCGCTATTATTCCTGCCTTCGTTTCCGGCAGCAACGACGACTACGATTCCTGCTTTCCACGCCTGTTCGACCGCCTGGCATAAAGGATCCAGCTTGTAGGTTTCAAATACCGGCCGGCCCAAAGAGAGATTTATGATCCGGATGTTGTACTTATTCTTTAGCGCAATCGCCTGCTGTATGGCAGCAATCACCGAAGTGTCGGTCCCGTTCCCATTCTGATCAAGTGCTCGCAGGTTTACCAGCTTGGCATGGGGAGCCAAGCCCTTGAACGTCCGCGTGAAACTCGTGCCAGTTGACTGGCTTCCATTTCCGGCCAAGATTCCGGCCACATGTTCACCATGTCCGTAATAATCATCCGTGCCGGTAATCAGGTTGGGGTTTTTGGTCGAGGAACCAACCCCGGTGAAATCCTGACTGTAGACTAGGGCGTGTTTCAAGTCAGGGTGAGTGGAAATGCCGCTATCAATGACTGCGATGCCGATTCCGCTGCCGTTATATCCGAGCTGCCACGCATAATTCGCGTTCACGGCGGCAGCAGTATTGTCGAGAGCTGCATACAAGTTACGATTGGGAGAAATGTAGGCTACATCAGGATCGCTTGCCAGCGCGGTGGTTTGCGCAGCGGGTATGGATACTGTCACTCCGTTGACGATGGAGATATCTGATTGGATTACGCCACCACGGGCACGAATTTTTTCCTTATGAGCATCGGTTGGAGGAACTTTATATTGCACGATGACGTCCACCGGGTTGTAGTCCCGGCGCCACTTCAGCTCAGGTGCGACTTTTGCGTCTCCGGCCCAGACAAAACTCGTGACCGTGCCCAAAAACAGCAGAATGCGTGTCAAGTTCTTCCTCATTCGCTTAGCTCTCTCTACCCTCGTCCTTGCATGGCTCGCTGTTCACTAATTGGGATCGCCCCAAGCCATCACCGTCTGCAAAGAGTTTGCAAGGTTCAAATCGTTGCCCCACACGACGCTGTTGCCCCAGATAACGCTATAACCGTGCAATGTGGTGTTGCCCCAGACCACGCTATTCCCCCAAACTACAGAGTTTGAGTTGATGACGCTGTTGCCCCACACCACAGAATTTCCCCATACGACCGAGTTACCCCAGATCACAGACGTGCCGGTAACCGACAGGTTGCGGAGAGAAATCGTGCCATTCGAGTTGCGGATGGCCTGCGGCGATAGAGCATACCCTTGTGCCACGTCGGTGAGTGTCATGGCTGCGGGAATATCGAGGTAGCCAGCGCCTACCGAGAAGATGTCATATTGTTCGAGGTAGGTGGACTTCGTGCTCGGGTCGTAGATACTCGATTGCGTAGGAAAACTCTTGTCCGCGGCCTTCATGAGCCTGGCCTTGACCGTATCCGGGCTAAGTGTGGAATCCTGTTGAATCATCAAGGCGGCAGCCCCGCTCACCATGGGCGCCGCCATACTGGTTCCGCTCAGGGTCATATAACTAGGACAGCAGCAGCCACCATAAGCTGATGGACTGACTACGTCCTGGGCAAAGAGCGAGCTCAGCATGCTTCCCGGGGCTAGTAAGGACTCGATTTTGTTGCCTGGCGCCACCAGGTCAGGTTTGACCACATGGTCGAGGACTGTGGGGCCCTTAGACGTATACGTTGTAAGCAAGTCGTCTGATTTTGCCGCCGTTCCCATGGTGTTGACCGCGCCCACGGTGATAACGTAGGGATCGTTCCCCGGCGCCGTGATCATGCCATAGCCCTGAGTCCCGTAGGTGTTCACGCGGCCGAGATTTCCGCCCGCAACCACCACCACGATGCCTGCTTTCCACGCCTGTTCGACTGCCTGGCATAGGGGATCAAGCGTGTAACTTTCAAACACCGGACGTCCAAGCGACAAATTGATGACGCGGATGTTGTAAGTAGCCTTTAGAGCGATAGCCTCTTCAATGGCAGCGATCACATACGAGTCTTGGCCGAGACCGTTGCTATCGAGTACCCTCAAATTGATCAGATTGATGTTAGGCCCCACTCCGTAGATCCAATTGTGCGAAGTCCAGCCGTTTCCGGCAATGATACCGGCCACGTGAGTACCATGCCCGTAGCCGTCGCTGGCGCCGGAAGCTGCTCCGTATCCCAGCCCTACTGAATAGGGACCGACAATGTTTGCATTGTTACCCTGAATCGTGAATGTGAATCCATCGGCCGTTGCATTTGTCAGTTGGAAGGTGAAATCACTGGTAAATGACTGCACGTTAACTTTGGAGACAAAGAAAGCACTACGCGCCTCCATGTAGCCACCGTCGGTGAGACGTAGACGCGAACCACTGAGGGCTGAGCCTCCATTCAATGCCAGCCCACTCGAGGTAAACCCATTCACAAAATTTACAGAAGTTGAGCCGTTACTTGTAAAAGTCCAGCTAAGAATGTCCTGCGTCGCGGGTGCTCCCCCTGTTCCGGCCGTAAAACCCACATAGGCGGTTGAGCCGCCGACTAGGTTAGGGATATTCACGGGGGCAGACGTGATAAAGGTTGATCCGGTTGAAAGATCACTGATCGTCCAGGTAAGCGTGGCACCATCGTAGATCATGTGCGTCTTCATGACGTGTCCACCGTGCAGGTTCACACCAGAAGGGGTCAGATCGAGCGATGGGATAGTCGGCACAACTCCATTGGTATAAATTCCTGTCGAGTTTGCTCCTTCACCGGCGTTATCCCATAAATCGAACTTCACTGCCACACTTTTCGGAATGCCGCCGGTTCCAGGCAAGAAGCTTTGGCTGTACACCACTCGCGAGGGAACATTCGCGGAGGACTGATTATGCAAGTCGCTGTGGTCGCTAATGCCGCTGTCGATGACGGCGACGCCCACGCCGTTGCCATTCTTGCCGTACCGTTGTTCAATGTCCGCGCCGATGGCTTCCTCGGAATGGTCATCACTGGTCGCATAGAGGGTACGATCGGGAAACACGCCGAGAACATCAGCATCTCCGGCGAGCTCTTCAATCGCGCTCAGAGGAAGCTTCACCACTGAAGATTGAATCAACTGCAGGCTGCGGAGATGGGTACCACCTAAACCCGCCAAGCGCCGCCGATGAACCTCAGTTGGAGTGTGCCGGTATTGGACAATGAGTTGAACCGAGTCATCATTGCCAGACTGTTTTGCCCATGCGATCTGTTTCTGCAGCTCGGGTGAGATCCATCCGGACTTGCCGCCTGCGTCTGCAAAAAGACTGCTTGAGAAGGAACATGCGGCAATGATCGTTGCCCACAGCAGAAAACGACCGCGGCTGCCTGATGGTTTTAAGTTCTTATGTAGCTGCCTGAGTTCGCCAAGCATGAGCTTCTCCGTTGACATCTTTAAACAGCAGATTTGTTCGAGATTCTTATCGCACTCGAAGTTCCGTAACTGTGGCTACGCAATATGTTGAAAGCATGGAGCGAGGGGGCAAGATTAGAAATTCATTGCGGACAATCTGTCCCGACAAACAAAGGCGACAACATGGGCGTTCGCCACGCAACTGTATGGGTTCGTTGCCATTAGGCAAGAGCAGCGTAAGGGAGACAGTTTGTCCAGGCTCGAAGTTCCCGCTTCCCGTTTGGCTGGTCTCAGGATTACGAAAGTGCGAGCACCTTTCGCCGAATTCTGGCTTCGGCAACACTTCTGGTGTATCTGTTAAATCTAGAGATTCATCGCTCCGGGGAGCACGAACGTTTGTATAAGCGACCGCAACAATGGCGGGAGATGTCGTTCAGCAGTCGCGCCTTTATCAGCAGCATGGTAGCTGCTGGTA
This sequence comes from Acidobacteriota bacterium, assembly GCA_019247235.1. Lineage (GTDB taxonomy): Bacteria > Acidobacteriota > Terriglobia > Terriglobales > Acidobacteriaceae > Gp1-AA145. Next base: position 1,397 of record JAFAPG010000518.1, on the reverse strand, counting down.
TCGCTGTTCAGCCATGGGCATTCCTGCACTGGTCACACCGGCCAAGCATGCAGTTCTATATTTACCTGCTGGCGGCTTTGCTCTCTTCACGCCTGAAAGTACACTTGCCGCAAATTACCGGAACTATGTCGGTAAACTTCTTGTTGATCCTCCTTGGCATCGTCAACTTCAACCTTCCTGAAACTCTCGTCTTAGGATGTTCCGCGATCCTGGTGCAGTGTTTTTACAAAGATCGGCCAGGCCCGGTGCAGGTGGTATTCAACGTGTGTGCCTCGACTGTGGCGATCGCAGCCGCCTTCATGGTCTTCCATCTTGCGATGAAACTGGAGCATTCCTCCAGCGTGTCTCTTCCCTTAGCCGCGGCAGCCACCACGTATTTCCTTGCCAATACGCTTCCAGTTGCCGCCATCATTGCTTTGACCGAGTTACAATCGCTGCGCAAGATCTGGGCGGAGTGCTATTTCTGGTCTTTTCCGTACTATTTGGCGGGGGCCTCCATTGCTGCCATGGTTGCCTGGCTGAACGGAAAACTGGATTGGCAGATCTCGCTGCTGGTGTTGCCCACGGCCTATTTGATTTATCGCTCGTACCGGCTCTATCTGGGCAAACTGGAAAACGAAAAAGCCCATGTTGAAGAGATAGCCAACTTACATCTGCGAACCATTGAGGCGTTGGCCTTGGCTATTGAAGCTAAGGACCAGACCACCCACGCGCACCTCCAACGCGTCCGGGTATACACGATCGCGATTGCGAAAGAGCTCAACGTCAGTTCCGAGGAAATGGAAGCCCTGCACGCAGCGGCTTTGCTCCACGATATTGGCAAACTGGCGGTACCTGAGCACATCATTTCAAAACCGGGAAGATTAACCCGGGAAGAATTCGAGAAGATGAAAATTCATCCCGTGGTTGGAGCGGAAATTCTCGAGAGAGTCTCCTTTCCGTATCCCGTGGTGCCGATTGTTCGTGCTCATCACGAGAAATGGGATGGCACCGGCTATCCCTACGGTCTTAAAGGAGAAGCAATTCCCGTTGGGGCACGGATCCTGTCGGCGGTTGATTTCTTCGATGCTCTGACCTCGGATCGACAGTATCGGCCTGCCAAGCCTGCAGACGAGGTGATGCAGATGCTGGTCGAGGAATCAGGGAAGGCTTTCGATCCCAAGGTAGTAGCGATTTTGAAGAGACGTCATCGTGAGTTGGAGGACTTAGTGGGTACTGCCACCGAGCTGCCCTGGTCCACAACACTGCTTCAAAGTATGAACATCGAGCGCAACGCGGCGCCTGCGACTGGGCTAGAAGAAGGTTCGAATTCCTCATCTTCCCAGGGTGCAAAATTCCTAGCTTCGATCTCGGCGGCCCGCCAAGAAGCGCAGACCCTGTTTGAGTTGAGCCAAGAT
>JAFAPG010000200.1 GCA_019247235.1 Acidobacteriota bacterium | reverse complement strand
TCCAGTCGAGGCTGGTTGCGAGCATGGGGTTGCGAGTTATGGATTTATTCCTGTCGCTGGCCTCGCGAACGATGACGATTTGATCGGCGTTAGGAAATGGCAGAGGCCGCAGCAGTACAGCCTCGACGGCGTTGAAAATCGTAGTATTCGCACCGATCCCGATCGCCAGTGTGATCACGGATACGGCCAAGAATCCCGGGCTCTTGCTCAGCCTGCGAATGCTGTACACAAAATCCCCGAGTAAGGTGTGCATTCGGATTCTCCGCCGCTGATTCTATCGTTTTGCCAAACCCACGCCGCTTGAAAACTTCGAGGTGAACCACGTCCTTACGGCAGAAATGGGGAAACGCGGATTATTCCCTTATGGCTCGAAGACCGCTCAGAGTTTAGGCAAGAACTCCCCAGGGTTTCGATCGCGGAATCGCTTGGCAAAGCCATGGTCCTGGGGCCACGGGTGTCACAATTCTGTCTGCCTCTTCACGGTAGCCTCGAAGTTGCTGTTGAGCGCCTCGCCTGCTGACGGCCTCCGCGGATCCTCTGCCTCAGGCCGCGCGATAAATGACCTTGCCGCTCACAATTGTGGCCACGACTTTCCCTGTAAATTGCCATCCGTCAAAGGGAGTATTGTGGGATTTGGAGCGAGACTTCGCCGCCTCAAAGGTCCAACGCTTCTTTGGATCAAAGATTGTGAGATCGGCGTGACTTCCGCGCAGCAGGGCTCCGCGGCCCCGCAGGTCAACCACCCGGGCGGGCCCCGAGGTGAATAGCTCGATGATGCGCTCGAGCGGAATCTGGTGACGTAGGTGGAGAACGGTGATAGCCAGCCCCAGAGCGGTTTCTAGTCCGGTAATGCCAAAGGCGGCCCGTTCAAATTCGATGATCTTCTCATGCAGCGCGTGTGGCGCATGATCGCTGGCAATGGCATCGACCGTCCCATCGCTGAGCGCTTCAACCAGCGCCTGTCGATCTTCAGAGGATCGCAAGGGCGGATTCATCTTGAAATTTGCATCGTAGCCGCGGATATCGGCGTCGGTAAGAGAGAAATGGTGGGGTGTCACCTCACAGGTCACGCGTGCACGATTGCGTTTTCCCCGGCGCACCGATTTCAACGCCTCGGCAGTCGAGACATGCGCCAGGTGCAACCGCGCCCCGTTGAATTGCTGCGCTAGTTGAACGTCTCGATCGACAATGGCAGCCTCGGCTGCGATCGTCATCCCGCGAAGTCCCAAGCGGAAGGAGGCGCGCCCTTCGTTCATCGAACAGTTCTGCGTGATCCGAGTGTCTTCGGCATGCTGAATAACAGGAAAGTTGATCTCCGCGGAAGCCCGCAAGGCGTCGCGCATGGTGGTTTCATTGAGAACCGGTTTTCCGTCGTCGCTAACCGCCACCGCGCCCACCCGTTGCAGAGCGCGAAAATCCGTGAGCACCGCTCCCTTACTTGCCTGAGTGGCCGCGGCTACGGGAAAAACATTCACCACAGCCCCGCGCTGCGGCTGCCGTACCCAGGTTACCCACTCGGGAGAATCGAGCACCGGCGTTGTGTTCGGCATGCAGCAAACCGAGGTGAAGCCCCCCGAAGCTGCCGCTGCCGTGCCCGAAGCAATGGTTTCCTTGTAACTCTGGCCAGGTTCGCGCAGGTGCACATGCAAATCAATGAAGCCGGGAGCTACAATCAGCCCACGGGCATCGAAGTTTTCCTCCGCCCCTCCGCGAACTTTGCCCACTGGACCAAGCTCAACCACTTGCCCGTCCCGGAGCAGGACATCCATGAGCCCATCCACACGTGCCAGAGGGTCAATGACGCGCCCGCCACGAATCAACAGCGATGCCGGTTTATGCTCTTTTGTCGACATTTGCTTAGTTCACCGTGCCCAGAGCTTGGGCCAGCACTGCCATGCGTACCGGCACTCCGTTCTTGACCTCCTCGACGATCACCGACTGCGCACAATCCGCCACTTCCCAGGTGAGTTCTAGCCCGCGAATGATTGGCCCTGGATGCATCAAGAGCACATCGGGCTTAGCCAGACGTAGACGTCCTAAGGTCATTTGATAGCGGGCGATGTAGTCCGGGAGGCTGATTTTTAATCCAGCCAGCCGCTCGCGCTGCATGCGCAAGACCATGACCACGTCGGCGCCCCGCAGCGCCTCTTCGCAGCTCCGAGTGATGCGCAGATTTTCGGCCAGGGTGGCGGATACTTCGGGAAGCAGCTCCGGGGGACCACACAACGTGATCTGCGCGCCCAGTTTACTGAGCAGGTGAATCGCCGATCGGGCTACGCGACTATGATAGATATCGCCCACCACGGTGACCTCGAGGCCGGCGATTTTCTTCTTATGTTCGAGAATCGTGTAGGCATCGAGCAAAGCCTGGGTGGGGTGCTCGTGCATGCCATCCCCGGCATTAATGACAGGAATGTCCAGGTGATCAGCCATAAGCTGAGGCGCCCCGGAGTGAGGATGGCGAACCACAATGGCATCGGAGCCCACGGCGCGAAGAGTATAGGCGGTATCAAGCAACGACTCCCCCTTCTCGACGCTCGATCCGCTGGACAAGACAAGGGTTGTGCTGGCGCCGAGCGCTTGAGCGGCAATTTCAAAGGAAGTGCGGGTTCGCGTCGAGGGCTCATAAAACAGCAGCAGCACTCTTTTGCCGCGTAATCGGGCCGAGGGCTTGAGCGGGTTCATCTTGCGGGCGAGCTGGAGCAAGCTCTTGATGTCGATCGCCGACATCGGCTCAATCGCCAGCAGCGATCCGCGATGGGCCCGTCGATTTTTGCTTTGTACCAATGACTGCATGAACTCTAGCTTGCCTTCTCTAGTAGAAGAACCTTCTCGCTTTCGTCCACCTCGCGCAGCAATAGCTCAATTCGTTCTTGCCGGGTGGTCTCGATGCGCCGTCCCACGAAGGTCGCCTCGATGGGAAGCTCCCGGTGGCCGCGATCAATCAGCACACAGAGCTGCACTCGTTGGGGGCGGCCGTGATGAAACAGCGCTTCAAGGGCCGCACGGGTCGTCCGTCCGGTGTAAAGGATGTCATCCACCAGGATGATTCTCTTTCCTTCGATGGAGAAGCCGATCTCTGATTTCTCCACCACCGGTTTTAGCAACGGAGAGAGATCGTCGCGGTACGCGGTAATATCGAGCGAGCCCACCGGCACCGAGGTCTTTTCGATGCGCCCGATCATCTGTCCAATACGCTGGGCCAAAAAGACCCCACGACGACGAATCCCTACTAAAGCCAGATCCCGAGCTCCGTCATTTTTCTCGATAATCTCATGCACCAGGCGAACTAACGTGCGCTCGATTTCAGAAGATGACATCAACTGCGCTTTCGGGGTCCCAGGACGATGAGGAGCATTTCTGGAAGTCATGAACGGTGCATAATACGCGGGCCGCCAGGGGTTGAGCAAGACGCTATAGAGCGCTCATCTTACGCGTAATCAGCCGGGGGGCTGCCGCCTGCGGATCAGGCGGGTCGAAACCATACCCCCGATCCCGGCCAGCACAATGAAGGTCACACATAGAAAGACCAACCCGATGATCATCATCACGATTAAACCCTGCGAAGTCAGTAGGTATTCGAACACCGGACGTGCTTGCGGGTCGGGATTGCGCAGCTCTGAACGTCTGACCGCGTCGATCATCATCTGTCGCAGATCAGGGCTGGAATGCGACAGGAGGGTTTCAAGGGTAGCTATCGCTACAAAAATCAAAAAGGCAAAGAACCCGGTCAGGGCACCGAGACGAAATCCGGCGGTAGGATTCGGGGCCTCATCCCAGCTTCGACGCCGATAAAGCAGCACCGCCACGCAGCCCCCGAGGGGCAACGCCAGGATAAAGGCGAAAGGTAAGGCACTGAGTAGGGCTGCGACAGCTCCCGCCCTGAGTGCTGATCGCAGGGCCAGAGTGGTTTTCCGGTAGCGAACTTCGGGCGCTTCAACGGGCGACCCCGCAGGCTCAAAGGCGACTCCTTGGGGAGCATTGACCACCACGCGTCGAACGTTCACGACCGGGCAAGCGATCTCAGCTCTCAAATAACGGATTTGGGATGCTCCGCAGCTGGTACAGAAAGCAGAGCTAGGACCGACGGAAGAGCCGCAATTCTCGCAAGGATGTTCCACTGTCGTTCAAATTATCGCATCCTGCCGGTCCTCGATCGCACGCTTCGCCGGCTTAGATCGTGTCTTCCTTACCGTGAGTACGCACGTAAACTAGGGCAAAGTCTGAGCCTTTTCCCCGCGGGTCGATGGCGACAATGTGTTGGTTGCTTCGCGTTCCAACCTTGAGCTCAATGCTATTGTTGTCCTTATCGCCTTCGCATTTAAGTTCTTCTGAACCATGGTCGTGAGCGGGGCTCCAGCTGCCTCGGTGCGAGGTATGACACTCAAGGACCGAACCGTACCTCTTGAGTTCGTTCTGGTAGAAAGCAACAATCTTCTCAGGCGGATCATCGCTTTCGTACTGAACCGCCACTACCTTCAGGCCAAATGCAGAGGTGGAAATGTTCACATTCGCGCTTTTCTCCTCCCCGTCATCGTTTTTGGGCTTCAGCCGCGCCCCATGGTAGACCGGTAATCCGGTGTCGCGCACGTCGGCCCCTTTGTCCACGTGAATCTCCCCAAATGGAGTTTTGATATCGACGTTCTTGTCCTCACCGTCATTGCCTTTTTTTACGTTCACGCTGCAGGCAGACAACAGTAAAACGTTCAGTGCCACGCCAAGCGCCAATCGGGCTCGCATGAGGAACCTCCTCCATCTATTTTTCAGCCGACCTTACGATTCCGGTGCCGCGCGAGGCAAATCCGGGAATAGTAACCGGAAGGTGGCCATGGATTTCGACCTCACCAAAAAGTGCCTTGACCGCAGCCCTTTCCGAGACCGGAGCAGCGGAAAAGGTACAGAGATAATTCTGTAACTGGGGAAAGTCTTTGGCCAGGTAAGGGTTGCCGACGGCGACTACCATTGTCTTAATCGGGGCGGCGGCGAGAATCTCGCTGAGCAGAGTGCCGCTATCGCCCACCAGCGAGACTGAGTTCCCGACTGAGCCATTCGAACGCACGACTTTCCCGGCGGTCGGAGAAGCGTAAACCGCGATCACGACTTTCTCGGCTGTCCCTACCGCCCGGAGAATACCCTGAGACATCGAAGCGGCCAGATTTGGGTCGGTGTAGATCACATCCGCATCGAGCACGCGAGACCGGATCTGACTTTCAAGAGCGCGGCCTGCCGAAAGGCGCACGTCATCGGAGAAAATAACCACGACGAGCCTTTGGGTGACCTCGGTCAAGGCACGATAAGGCAGGTTACCCCCCGGGACGCTAGTTCGTTTGAGAGGCAACACCGCTCCATTCTCCTTGACCAAGGTAAGAGCATCTTCGGCCATTTGCGCGCCGGCAGCGATATTTTCCGGCCGACCTACGGTGGTGTCTAAGGCCGAAAGGTCGACCAGGCGGGCCTTGTTTAATCCCAAGGAGGCTTTGAGGCGAAGAATTCGGGTCACCGACTGGTCGAGTCGAGATCGAGAGATCTCGCCGCTGCGGACGGCCTCAAGTAAGGCTAGTTCGGCAACTTGAACATCGGGGGGGATCAGCAACAAATCGTTTCCCGCTTTAAAGGCATCGACCGCCTCCCGGCCGAGATTCCCCGAATAAAGCCGGGTTAAAGCCCCCATGTCCAAAGCATCGGTGACGATAATTCCAGGAAAGTGCAGGGAGTCACGTAGCAGGCCGCTAACAATGACGGGGGAAACCGAGGCCACTGAATTGGGTTTGGGATCAAGTGCCGGGGCGGTCACATGCCCCACCATGACGGAATCGACTCCGGCCGCGATTGCCCGGCGAAACGGCTGTAATTCGACGGCGTCGAGTCGCGCCCGGTCACCTGTGACTTGGGCCAGGCCTAAATGGGAGTCCGTCGCGGTGTCTCCGTGTCCGGGAAAATGTTTTGCCGTAACCAGCATGCCTGCCGAATGCGCTCCGCGAATGTAAGCCGCAACAAAATCACTGACTTCCCCGGGATCTTCTCCAAACGAACGGGTGTTAATGATGGGGTTGTCTGGATTTGAATTTACGTCGGCCACGGGAAAAAAGTTCCAGTGCACGCCGATGGCGCGCGCTTCCTCACCGGTTATACGACCAAAGCTTTCCGCGTCGGCAGCTCGTCCGGTTGCTCCAATCGCCATGGCGCTCGGAAATGCAGTTGTTCCATCCAGGCGGTTACTTAGCCCAAGCTCAAAATCTGCGGCGACCACGAGTGGCCATTTGGAGTCACGCTGCAGGCGGTTCAATAGGTCGGCCGCCTCGTAAGGTGCGCTCTTATAGAGAAATGGCGGCTCGTAGGGCACAGTCATGGCGAAAGAACCGACGTGGTACTTATCGATGGCCTCACGGAAACGCAGGTATTCAGGGTTATTCACGTTCAGGAACTCTGCTCGAGTCCATACCATGAACACCTGCCCTACCTTTTCTTCTAAGCTCAGGTGCCCAAGGGTCTTTTGAACCCACTTTTCCCCGCCACGGTCGAGGTGAACCTCCTCGGGCTGGAACTTGGTCTTGGAGTAGAGCGGCAGTGCAAGAAGGGTAACGAGCAGCAATAGTTGCGGGCGAAACACTTAGGAAAATATACCAGGAAGCCACTCCTTATATCGGGTCCAAGGCGGCTCGCGCGAGTTCTCGTTTTCTTTGAAGAAATTCCCGGGGCGTTAAGCCGGAATAGAAACCAGACCTACGCTCGCGAAACGATTACCGAGCCTGTCAGAGTGCATAGAAAGCAGGCCAGAATGGATTCGAGTAATCTGGGCAATAGCAGCGCCAACTGGGCCGTGGCACTTGTCTGGCTCCGATCACTCCCGCCCCGCTGCGCGGCAACCGTCAATTTTCTCGATATAAGCA
>JAFAPG010000359.1 GCA_019247235.1 Acidobacteriota bacterium | reverse complement strand
CGGCGCTTATTTCACCGGCGATGGGGCACGCCAAGACGCCGATGGGTATTACTGGGTCATGGGTCGTGTCGACGATGTCATCAATGTTTCCGGCCACCGCTTGAGTACCATGGAAGTGGAATCAGCATTGGTGGCGCATGATGCGGTGGCCGAAGCCGCTGTCGTCGGCCGTCCGGATGAGATTAAAGGGCAAGCCATTGCCGCCTTCGTAACCCTCGAAGGGGGGCGTAAACCATCGCTTGAGCTCAAGGAGGAGCTGCGGCGATGGGTTACGAAGGAGATCGGCGCCCTGGCTCGACCCGATGACATCCGTTTTACCGATGCTCTCCCCAAGACGCGAAGCGGAAAAATCATGCGTCGGCTGTTACGCGAACTGGCTGGGGGCGGGGAAGTCAAGGGTGATACCACCACGCTTGAAGACTTTAGCGTGTTGGCAAAACTCAAGGAGCAAGAAGAAGTCTAGCTCGTCTTTCTCGAAGGTGGCGGCAACGGCCTCCAATGCGGTCGCGTCAGCTGTCGAACGCAGTACTTCGCAAGCTTCGTTTCTCCTCAAAACCTCTCGCCCCGGACTCTGGGCGACATCGGTTTGGTTCTACCTCCTGCCTCTGGGGCGCCACCAGGTCTTTCATCGAACAGGTTTCTGGCTCGGTTTGCTCTACGTTACTTTGCCCCTGGGGCTGCTGCTTTATGGTTGGAACGATATCGCTGATGCCGAGGTCGATCATCTCAACCCGCGAAAAGGAACATTTCTATTTGGAGCCAGAGGCTCGAGAGAGCAGCTTCGCCGCTTGCCGCTCGGAATAGCCTTACTCCAGTCAATTTTGTCATTGCGTTCTTGGTTCTAATCGGTCCACGCATCTTGCTTTGGTTCACGGCTGCAGTCGCGTTCACTGCGATCTACAATCTTCCGCGCTTTGGCCTGAAATCTGTTCCTCCGTTGGATATCGTGAATCAATCGGGCTATTTACTCGTCTTTGTCCTCAGCAGCTGGCTGAACCATGTTCCCCAGCTGCGTTGGCCTGCGATGTTGTTCGGGGCACTGTTCGCTATGCACTCGCACGTGTTTGGCGAGATTATGGATATCGAGCCCGATCGGCAAGCCCGAAGAACAACCACCGCCACCGTCATTGGGCCGATTCCTGGCAAGCTCCTCATTGCCGGCATGCTGGCGCTTGAATGTGCGTTGCTCTACGCGAGCCTTCATAACCGCTGGATTTCAACCGCTCTAGGCTGTGGTGCGGGATGGTTTCTACTCGACGCTACCGTGCTCTGGCGTGACCGCCCATACACCCTCATTGAGATGCGAGGTTTTATGTTGGTTTGGAACGCGGTTGCAATCGGCAGCATGGCGTGGGTATGGTCAACCGCACCCTTTACCGGCTAACGAGTTCGGCGATCTCGCTAGATCGAGATGTCTCCTTCCCACATAAGGAATGTGAGCCACTCGGCGGGACGGATGTTATTGGTCCCGAGCACCGGCACAATAGAACAAGGGAACCAAGTTAGGTCGGCGACAACAGCGTGAAAGGGACCAGCGTACAGTTTTGAACCGTGCTCGCCTCGGTCGCCCAACGCTTGAAGGTTTTAAAAATTGGTAGACCCAAGAGGAGAAAAGCGCAGGACAGTTCTACGCACCGGCTCCCATCATGATAATCGGCAGTGTGGGAGTTTGCGAGCCCTGTTCCGGCTCTACGGTGATGGCAAAAGCCTTGGCTTCAACTCCCCTGGGTAGAGGAGGATTAACTAGGATAGCCCGCCCGTGCGAATCCGGTTTGAAAACCCCAGCGGGAATAGGCGTCCCCTCTTTGGGAACGAGCCACAATTCGTAGGCTTTCTGGGGCGGGAGACGATCGAGGTTGCTAGCCATAAAAATCAAGCCACCGGCTTGACGGGAATAGATGGCATTGCCGTAAGGGGGCGGTGGACTCTTGAACGAGACTGGTAGCACGTCGAAGTGGGCCACGTCTGGGGATTTCAATACTTCGGCCTGATTTTGCGCATCTGCCAGTTGAACCTTCTGTCGATCGACGGTTGCCGTCAATTGCGCCACACTCGATTTCAGGCGAGCGTTTTGCTGCCAGAGAGCGCCGAGCCCAACAATCAGGACGGCGGCCGCAACCCAGCCGAACGCCGCCCACCAAGCCGAACGGGGTTTGGTTCGCTCTAAGCGAGGCTCTTGGCGAATGGCCTCGAGCAGGCGCGCTTTTCCCCTTTCCGGCGGTTTTGGTCCCAACGCCGAAAGCGCCAACAACCCCAGATCGCCCCGCAGCCGCTCCAGTTCACGGCGACACGAGGCGCACTGCTTGAGGTGAGACTCGAGCGCCGTCGTCGAGTCCCCGGTAAGTACGCCCATGGCATAGAGGGACAAGTCTTCCGCGAATTGTTCGTGAATGCTCATGCCTCGACAGCCTTCCGCAGCAACATGAGTCCAGCTCGAATGCGCGTCTTGATAGTGCCGAGGGGTTCCCCGGTTTTCGCCGCAATCTCGGAATGGCTGTATCCCTCAAAGTACGCCATCTCGAGGACACTCCGTTGCGCCGTGGGCATGTCCCGCAGCGTAGCCCGAATCTTGTCGGCAGTGCGCGTGCGATCAGCTTCGCTCGCCAGATCAGGTTCAACAGAGACCAGGGTTTCGCTTAACTCCGACTGGGGACGTCTTTTGCGCAGTACGTCGACGGCTCGATTGCGTGTGATCACAACCAGCCACGGAGTCAATTCCCCCCGGCTGGCATCGAAGGAACCGGGATTTCGCCACAATTGCATGAAAATTTCTTGCAACACATCTTCCGCGGCGGCGGCCTCACCGAGCACTCGCAAAGCTACCGCGTAGACTACGGACGCATACCGATCATAGAGCTGCGCCATCGCCTCCTGGTTTCCGGAACGGATGGACCAGATCAGAGCGCTGTCACTTAGGCTCGTATTCGTGTCGGCCTCAGACACTCTCCGATTCTCCTCTGAAGTACGGGTGTTGTCCGCGGGATGGATTGGCGGAGTCCCGCGTCCGGGCACAATATCAGCAACGAAAGTACTAGGGCAAGAGTTACTTGGGAGTTGGTGGGAGTTTGACGAAGGGTTTTATGCTATCGAGCGCTACTGTGAGCCTGTCGCCAGTTGCCGCTCTTGCGGGCTCATCTGGCGCCACAAAACCTGCAAGTCCGCCGAAATCCTGGAGTTTTGAGGCTCCTGATGCAGGGCTCGGGCAAACCAGCGATAGGCGGTCGGCAGATCGCGCCCAACGCAATGACCCGTGGCGTACATGGTTCCCAAAACAGTTTGCGCCTTTGAGTTGCCGTGGAGAGCCGCCGTACGCAAACTCGACTCGGCCCGTCCGCAATTCTGCGGTAAGCCATTTCCGTATAGGTAACGTTCTCCCACCAGCTCGAGATCGGCATCCGGGGCGGCGGGAACTGCGGCAGCGGGGACGCCTGCCGCAGGTTTGGGATTGCTGATTCGGGGCTGCGCCTTTGGGTGTGAGCGTTCCGGAACGGGGGGAGGGGTGGCTCGCGCTTCTTCTTTCGTTGGCTTCTCTGCCTTGTCTTCGGTTTTGTCAGAGGTGGCCGAGTCCTCGTCCTCAGCTTCGCTATCCTTGGCCTGGGACTTTGGTGGAGTGGGATGCTCGGCAGCAGCTTGCTCGCTTGATTTCTCAGTCGCCTCGGGCTGTTTTGTCGCTTCGGCGGGACGCGAAGGCTGATCGCCTACTCCGGTCATCGGCTTGTCAATGTGGGTTTGCTGATCTGGTGTTTGTGCGGGCGCGACCTCAGACGGAGACGCCGAAGCCGAAGAAGGTGCCGAGCCGGCTGCACTTAAATGGTTAAATGGATAACCATTATTGCGCCATTGCCAGGCCAGGAAGCCCGCCCCGGCCATCAAAATCAGAATAAGAAATACCAACCCTATGTGACTCTTCGGCTGTTCATCTTCGTACAGATAATGAAATTCAGTTTTCGGGTCTTCGGCTAGGCCCAGAAAAGAAGGGCCGTGGACGGTTTCGATGTGCTCGTTTGTCGTCTCCCCTCCCTCAGGGGGAAGCGGTTTTTCCGGGGGAACCGCCGCCTTAGGCGCTACTGGTGGGTGCGCTAACGAGGCCCCGCACATGCCGCAGAAGCGATATTCCGGGCTGTTGTCGTAACCGCAGTGGGCGCAGCGCACATACATAGTTTCAAGCATAGCGCATATCTAAGATGACAGAAAGGCTGCTGCTGTTGGAAGCTGCTCGATTTGAGCACCCGCTCCGCTAGTTGCTGATCCTGCTTGCTTTACAGGCTAATCACCAGCGTGTTAGCCTGGAGGACATACCATCAAGATTGAAAATTTAGAAGGAGCGCATTCAAGTTAGTGCTAGCCAGAGAGCAAAAGAGATCCGTCATTGATCAGTACGGAACGCATCCCACCGATACGGGTAGTCCAGAAGTCCAGATCGCTCTGTTGAGCGAACGCATTGGGCAACTGACGGAGCACTTCAAGACACACCAGAAGGACCACGGCTCACGACGCGGTCTTCTCATGCTGGTCAGCAAGCGGCGGCGATTGCTTGACTACCTCAAAAAATACGATTCCGAGCGCTACAAAACGGTTGTGCAGAGACTCGGCCTCCGCAAGTAGGAGGCCGTTTCTATTGGGCTGTCTGTTCCCAAGCTATCGGAACCAGGTCAACGTGTGTTCGGCTGCTTGAGGTCGTGGCAGGTTGCGTTTCCATCCGCCACTGGCAAGTGCCGTCTGGCATTCACTACAGCTGATGCTCGGGATTGAACCCGCAGCTTTGCTCTCCAGAAAAGAGAAACCCAAATGAAACAAGAAATTTCTGTTGATCTAGCCGGTGGCAAACAAATCTCGTTTGAAACGGGAAAGTTGGCCAAGCAAGCGCACGGCTCGGCGGTCGTGCGAATAGGGGACAACGTGGTTTTGGCAACGGCCGTTGCCAACGCGGAGCCTCGCGAGGGAATCGACTTTTTTCCCCTAACTGTCGATTATCGCGAATATACCTACGCCGCCGGGCGCATTCCTGGCGGCTTTATTAAGCGCGAAGGCCGACCGAGCGAACGCGAAATTCTCACCAGTCGCATGATCGATCGACCGATTCGACCGCTATTTCCGGAAGGCTTTCGCTGTGAGACCCAAGTCATTGCCTTCGTGCTCTCAGCCGATACTTCGAACGATCCTGACGTGGCGGCCATTAACGGGGCTTCCTGCGCGTTGGCTATCTCCGATATTCCCTTTCAGGGGCCGATCGGCGCGGTGCGGGTGGGACTCGTCGACGGGCAATTTGTGCTCAATCCCACCTACAGCGAGATTCGCGACGGCCTGCTCAATCTCATGGTAGTCGGCTCAGCGGAAGCCATTGTCATGATCGAGGCCGGTGCCCGGGAGGTGAAGGAGGACACGATTGTCGACGCTATTGAGTTTGCCCATGCCGAAATCAAGAAGGTGTGCGCCGCCATCGAGGAGCTAAGGGCCAAAGCGGGCAAGCCGAAACGCGAGGTGGCGAAATCGGTCTTTGACGACACCTACTATGCTGACCTGAAGTCACGCATCGGCGGTGATCTCACCGATCGGCTGGACACGGAAAAACATCCCAAATCGGAAAGCTACAGCCTCGTTCGTGAGCTAAAGAAACAGTTGCTGGCAGCACTGCCGGAAGAGGACGAGGAGGCCCGTTCGAAGCTTGAGACCTATTATGAAACCCTGCGTGAGCGAATTTTTCGCGAGCAAGTGCTCGGCCGGAAACGGCGTCCCGATGGGCGAGCCTTCGATCAAATTCGTCCCATATGGATCGAAGTGGGAATTCTGCCACGTACTCACGGATCGGCAATCTTCACCCGCGGCGAAACTCAGGCTTTGGTTACAACTACGCTCGGAACCAGCGAGGACATGCAGCGTTTGGAGGCCTTCGAAGGGGAGGCCAAGAAGCGCTTCATGCTGCATTACAACTTTCCTCCCTTTTCCGTGGGCGAAGTCTCGTTCTTGAGGGGGGCGGGACGGCGAGAGATCGGCCATGGGGCACTTGCGGAGCGCGCAATTTCTGCGGTGCTGCCCTCTGAAGCTACCTGGCCCTACGCCATGCGCGTAGTCTCTGA
>JAFAPG010000193.1 GCA_019247235.1 Acidobacteriota bacterium | reverse complement strand
CCATGAACACTGGCCTGTCCCCGGCGGTGTCGTACTGGGAAAAGAGCCAAGTAGACGAGGCGTTTTCGAAGGGAGCAGTGCTGTTTGACGGGAGTGACGGCCGCAATTACATGGTCCACGCCAGCCGCAGAGAGAAGCCGGGACAGGCGGAAATCCATACGAAAGACGCGGATGTGATCTACGTACTTCAGGGTTCGGCAACCTTCATCACGGGCGGCGAAGCCGTCGACGCAAAGAACATTGCTGCTGACGAACTGCGCGGCACGAATATCAAAGGTGGGGAGACTCGGAAAATCGCCAAGGGAGACGTCATTATCGTGCCTCATGGTGTGCCGCACCAGTTTCTGGAAGTCTCGAATCCCTTCCTCTATTACGTGGTGAAGGTTAGGTAAGCGAGACACGCTATGAAGAAACTTTCACTATCGTTGAGCTTAGTTTTATTGGCATCGCTGTTGAGGCTGGGTGCACAGACAATTCAAGACCCGCCCGTCGGCCGCCCGGACGCGATAATCGACCTGGCCTCTAGCGAAGGAGTGCAGCTAGTGAATGGTCAATGGCGCTACCACGATGTGAAGATCGTGGATGCAGACTCGCGTGCCGTGGGTGCGGACTTAAGGCCGAGCGGCGCGCCGACCAGGACCTACGACTACACTCCGCACGCCGGGAGCGCAGACTTCGATGACTCCCAGTGGGAAGCCATCGACGCCATGACTCTTGACCAGCGACGTTCCACGGCCAAGGTGTGCTTCAATTGGTACCGCATCAACGTCACTATCCCTACGAAAATCGCGAATTTCAACACCACCGGTTCGACCGTCGCTTTTGAAATCGTGATCGATGACTATGCCGAGGTTTGGGTTGACGGCAAGATACCGCGGGTCCTCGGTCAGCCTGGCGGTCCGGTGATTAAGGGCTTCAATGCACCGAACCGCGTCATTCTTACCAGGAATGCACAGCCAGGGCAGCACATTCAGCTTGCTGTCTTCGGGATCAACGGTCCGATTTCCTACAGCCCCCAGAATTTCATCTGGGTCAAGTCTGCGACGCTCGATTTCTATAAGGCGCCCAGAGTAGCAATCAGCGAGACTCCTGCGCAGATTACCAAGAAAGACCCGGCTCTCGATGAGATTGTTCCGCCTGGCGCCAAGATCGAAAAACTGGCCGGGGGATTCTTGTTTACTGAGGGACCCATTTGGGTGCCACGCACCGAAGACACAGATGGGTATCTGCTGTTTAGCGACCCCAATAACAATCTGATCTATCGCTGGACGCAAGACGGGCAACTTTCGATTTTCATGACCAAGAGCGGTTACCGTGGCCTAGACATTGGTGACTATGGCCAACCCGGTTCCAACGGTCTTACGCTCGACAAGCAGGGCCGGCTGACCATCAACCAGCATGGCAATCGCCGCGTCGTGCGAATGGAAAAGAACGGACAGTTTACAGTACTGGCTGACCGCTATGAAGGCAAGCGCCTTAACAGCCCGAATGATCTGGTCTACAAATCGGATGGAGCGCTGTATTTCACTGATCCTCCGTTTGGACTGCCGAAGTTCTTCGATGATCCACGGAAAGAGCTGCCCTATAGCGGAGTCTTTCGCGTATCTCCGGATGGGAGAACCATCCAGTTGGTGACTAAGGAGCTTAGCGGGCCGAACGGGCTCGCATTTTCGCCCGACGAGAAATACTTCTACGTAGACAACTGGGAGGAGAAGAGAAAGATCATTCTGCGGTACGAAGTAAACCCGGACGGGACGCTGTCGAACGGAAAAGTCTTCTTCGATATGACATCGGCCGAGGGCGAGGACGCGCTCGATGGAATGAAGATCGATCAGAAGGGCAACCTCTACGTATCGGGTCCCGGCGGTTTGTGGATAATCTCGCCGGAAGGCAACCATTTGGGAACGATTGTCGGCCCGGAGCATCCGCACAACTTCGCATGTGGCGATGATGACGGAAGAACGCTGTATTTGTGCGCACGCACCGGCCTGTATCGGATCCGATTGAACATTCCGGGGATTCGTCCTTAGACAGGCGTGTCAGGACCTCGCGAAATGCAAGACCTCTCGTCCGTGTGCGTGGCGCTGACCTGGGATGCCTTGTGGTATGGTAAGGGCAATGTGGGCGCGTGTTATGTGCGCTCGGGCACGATAGTACAAGGGGAGTGCTGGGGTGACTGCTCCCATCTCCAACAACGAAAGGGAAGGTCTACTAGCGCTTGAGTCCGAGCTGCGCCGGGCTAAGGAGGAGCTCGCTCGTTTGGCGAGCCAACAAGGAGAGGCTGCTGAGTCCCTACGGTCTGCCGAGGAATTCAAAAGTCGTCTGCTCGCCAGCAGCCGAGACTGTATTAAAGTTCTCGACCTGGAAGGCCACCTCTTGTTCATGAACGAAGGTGGAATGCTGGTCCTGGAGATCTGCGACATCGGTCCCTTCCTACACAACTCATGGATCGACTTCTGGGAGGGTGAGGATCGCGATG
Organism: Acidobacteriota bacterium; assembly: GCA_019247235.1. Classification (GTDB taxonomy): domain Bacteria; phylum Acidobacteriota; class Terriglobia; order Terriglobales; family Acidobacteriaceae; genus Gp1-AA145. Next base: position 3,388 of record JAFAPG010000193.1, on the reverse strand, counting down.
CGGCTCTCACGGCCATCGAGACCGCGAGGAAAGGAGGCATCGGTCGCTTTGTCGGGTATTTCGAACCCCGAGTTTCACGCCAGCCCAGATGGTGGGATGTCGTAGTCAGCCCTATCCGCGGTGCCGGCGGCGACCCAGAGGGATTGCTGGCCGTTTCTCGCGACGTTACCCAGCAGAAGAAGGACGAAGACGCACTGCGCGAAGCTCTTCAGGTCAATCAAGAAATCATCGAAGGCGCAGCTGAGGGGATCATCCGCTATGACTCCGAGCTGCGCTACCAACTCTTTAATCCTTTCATGGAACGGCTGACCGGGATGAAGGCAAATCAGGTCCTTGGTCGCATTGCTACGGAGGTATTTCCCAGGCTTGGCCCGAGTGGTATCGAGGCAGCATTGAAGCGTGCCCTTGAAGGACAGGTTGTTCATCTGGACGATGTTCTCGTCCCGCAGCATTCGGCGGACGGCCACGATGTCTGGGAATCCTGTACCTTTGCTCCTCATCGGGATGCCGAAGGACGAAGTGTGGGCGTAATTGGCCTAGTCCACGATCTGACGGAGCGGCACCTTGCCGAAGAGACTTTCCGAACGATTGTTGAAGGCACAGCATCGGCCACCGGCGCTGACTTCTTCCCGGTGCTGGTTCGCAGCCTGGCATCCGCTTTGCGGGCGCACTATGCGTACGCTACCGCTTGCGAAGATGGCGTCCACGCCAAAGGGTTGGCTTTTTGGGATGGAGAAAAATTCGGCCCCTACTGGGAGTTCGACGTCACCGGAACGCCCTGCATGAAGGTGGTTCGAGGGGAGGTATGTCACTACAGCCGCGGCCTCCAGGAGCTGTTTCCTCACGAGGAATTCCTGAAACAAATCGATGCTCACAGCTATTTGGGCGTGCCCATGCTGAATGTTAACCGCCAGGTAGTCGGTCACATCGCCATACTGCACGACCAGCCCATGGCGTTGAGCCAGAAATCCATTGATCTCGTCAAGATCTTCGCAGCCCGCGCGGCTGCCGAGTTGATCCGCCAACAGGCCGAATTCGAGTTGCATGCAGCACTCGAGCAAGTTCGCGCCCTGCAGAAGAAGCTCGAAGCTGAAAACGTCTACCTGCAAGAAGAGATCACCAAGGAGCACAACTTCGAAGAGATTGTGGGAAGTAGCAGGGCTATCGTGGAGGCACTCGATCGAGTTGCAACCGTGGCTCCAACAGACTCCACCGTACTGATTCTTGGGGAAACCGGGTGCGGCAAAGAGCTCATCGCACGCGCTATCCACAGCCACAGTTCACGCAAGCATCGCCCGCTGGTAAAAGTGAACTGCGGGGCCATTCCCACCGGGCTCGTCGAGAGTGAACTCTTCGGCCACATGAAAGGCGCGTTCACCGGTGCGCTGGAGCGGAGAACGGGCAGGTTCGAGCTGGCCGACGGTGGGACGCTTTTCCTTGATGAAGTTAGTGAGCTTCCGCTGGATACACAAGTGAAACTGCTGCGGGTGCTGCAGGAACATGAGTTCGAGCCCTTGGGCAGCAGCCGCACACTTCGAGTAAACGTCCGCATCATCGCGGCCAGCAATCGTGATCTGGAGAAGGCGGTGCAGGAGGGCCGATTTCGCGCCGATCTGTACTATCGCTTGAATGTTCTTCCGATCACAGTGCCTCCGCTTCGTGAGCGCCGTTCCGATATCCCCCTTCTGACCATCTTTTTCGTAGAACGCTTCGCCAGACAGTTTGGCAAACAAATTAGTGGAGTGGCTCAAGACACGATGGAGCTTCTTTGCCGATACGATTGGCCGGGAAACATCCGCGAATTGCAGAACGTGATCGAACGGGCGGTGGTGTTGTCAAAAGGAACAGTCTTGAGATTGGGCGGCGACCTGTTGCCGAGTCGCAATGCTGATCTTGGAGAACAAGTCGTGTCCTTAAGCAACCCTCCCTCGGCTGAGAGCGCGCAAATCAGCCTCGAACAAGTTGAAAAGCGTCACATCCTCAATATCCTTGAACAGACATCTTGGGTAGTTGAAGGCGATCGCGGCGCTGCCAAGATCCTCGATCTTCATCCGAACACCCTGCGCAGCCGAATGAAAAAGCTTGGAATCGATCGTTCAAGCGCCAAAGTAGATGCCTCACACACCACATCCAGGCCCCGCGAAACTGCAATTTAACAATTCGGCCACGAAATATTGTGGCCACGAAACCGAAAATCCAAGAACCCACGAACGCTCGTAGTACCCTGACCGCACCGCCCCACTTCTGGACCTGTAAGCCATTCACTATCAATAACATCCTTGCTCCCTCCTCTACCGCTCATATGGTACCGATGTTGCATTACTCAGTGCGTCGGTTAAGGAGCAACACAAGTGCTGAGGATTTCGGTGGGTCGTGATTCAGGTCAAGCAATCCAGTTTCAACTAGAAGGGAATCTTGCGGGTCCTTGGGTCGAAGAATTGCGAAGTCTGGCTGATCAGGCTCTGTCGCAAAAGAAAGCTGTCAGCCTCGATCTCGAGGGTGTCCGGTTTGTCGACGTGCAAGGTGTCGCCTTACTACGGGAGTTTTCCCAGCGGCGCATCTCTCAGGTCAACTGCTCGCAGTTCGTAATTCAACAAATGAAGGAGGTCGAGCGATGACGGCCAGGACTACATTGAGTGCTCTGCCGGCTCCTAAGGAGAACGATTTCGACCAAGCGCGTCTTCCTTCGACGGCGGCGAAACCTTCGATCGATTCGACGGAAGAACTTCTCCTTCGCCGGATCCAAGACGGTGAGATGGAGGCCTTTTACGAACTGGTCCGTCCCTACGAGCGCGCTCTATTTATGACGGCCCTCGCTCTCCTGAAGAATGACGCCGATGCCGAGGAAGTGACTCAGGAGGCCATCCTGAAGGCTTTCAAGAATATTGCGCGCTTCCGCCAGGAGGCAAAGTTCAGCACATGGCTGATCCAGATATGCATTAACGAAGCCAAAATGAAGCTCCGTAAGGAACGCCGCCATCTATACGAGTCCATCGAGGCGGGACAACAGAACGATGAAGGGGACTACATTCCAAAGGATTTTGCAGACTGGCGAGAGATCCCGTCGGAGGCTCTGGAGCAGAAAGAACTTCGACACGAACTCCTCCGAGCAATGGGCTCTCTTCCAGAAAAGTACCGCACTGTGTTGATCCTGCGGGATGTCCAGCACTTCAGCGTCAAGGAGACGGCAAACGTTCTCGGCCTCTCTGAGGCAAACGTGAAGACCAGACTCTCGCGTGCTCGGCTGCAGATGCGGGACACGCTCGCGCCCGGCTTCGATGGCGCCTGGAGTCGAGCACGAACTTACGAAAATCTTTCCTGAACAACAACGCTTCGATCATTCTGAAGAGGTCAACCAAGCCGACGCTCCGCACATGCTCGGCAAAAA
>JAFAPG010000577.1 GCA_019247235.1 Acidobacteriota bacterium | reverse complement strand
AACCAGCTCTTCTGTTTTCACCCGCTCCAACACATTGAGATGTTTCACCACGGAAAGCGCAGTGGTTCGGGGTCCTTGCGTCTTCCATATGCCTTCGACCTCGCTATAAGTGGACGCGGCCGAAACCACCTTTTCGAATTGGAAATTGGAGGAGTGAGCGCTCGCGTGTCCTCCGACCGGAGGTAAGGACAACGACGATTGTACGGGGAAGTTCATCAGCGATGGTGTTTCAATGACAGCGCCTAGCGCACTGGCGTCGGCATGAAAATGGTGACGTCTACTCTTGTTGGTTGACATCGATCTCTCCGTCGGGTCGAAATTCGGAGCCCGGTGCCCAATAGTGAAAAATGTCAGACGATCGTTTCGTGGGTGCGAAAGCGAAAGGATCAATAGCCTATCGCTCCAGCCGGCAGGTCCCCCGCTCCGGCCATAGCATGGTAGCATGTCGGCGAGAGTTGGCAGGCAAGAGGGGTGGGGTCCAGGGGAGGCGAAACTAGCTCGATCTTCTCGGGTCCCGACGATGGTGGGCGGGTTGAAAACGGGTTTCTCGACGATCCTCCTGTATATACCTATCGGCGCGATCGAACGCTTTCGACCAAATTTCGCGAACGATGATAGTATCGCGTACCTGCCATGAATGATTTTCTGTTTCGAATTCTCCTGACCCTCACACTCATCTCATGGACTGTGGGATGGTCCGAGACTCAGGAGACAACTCACCTTACAGTACTTCACGCCACCTACTTACTGGACATTGAGAACGGACAATTGTTGAGTCCGGGCGAGGTGTTGGTCAAAGGAGACCGCATTATTGCCGCGGGAAAATCAGTCTCTCATCCCGCGGGTGCCGAAGTCGTCGACCTGGGCGGGCGCACCTTGCTTCCTGGATTGATTGATGCCCATGTCCACCTGTTTTTGCATCCCGGGGCGGAAGATCTGCAAACCATTCAAGAGTCGGTGCCGCAACGAACCATTATGGCTACTCTTGCCGCCCGCGATGATCTGTTGGCGGGGTTTACCGCAGAGCGGGATATGGGAACGGAAGGGGCAGGTTCAGCCGACACGGCAGTGCGCGAGGCAATCAATCGAGGCGATATTCCCGGCCCGCGCCTGAGGGTCAGCGGCAATGCCATTAACATTCTGGGAGGTCACGAAGATGCGATCGGCTACAACCCGCAACAGCACGTTTTTCCCAATGCCAGCTATGCCAATGGTCGCGATCAACTGATTGCCGTCATACGGGAGCAGTTCAAAGAGGGAGCGGATTTCATCAAGATCTATGAGACCGGTGAGGACCGAGTCGAGGATGGCAAGCTGTTAACTCCCTATCAATACACGCAAGAGGAACTGAGCGCCGCAGTTGCTGAGGCCGCGCGGCTGACCAGATCGGTAGCGGTGCACGGCACGGGCGAGCCGGGTGCCCTCTATGCCGCCCAAGCCGGAGTTCGATCCATCGATCACGCCTTTCAGCTCAGTGATGAAACCATGCGGCTGATGCGGGAGAAGCACATTTTTGCCGTACCCACATTCACCATATCAGAGTATTTCGCTGCCCATGCCGCGACAGCGCAAGCGGCAAAGCGCGAGCAAACGATCCTAGATCTTCATGCCCGCGAGTTTCACAAGCAACTTGCGGCGGGAGTTCCGATTGCGATGGGCTCCGATGTCGGCCCGTTTCCTCATGGCACGCAAGCGCGCGAGTTCGAGTTAATGGTGAAATACGGTATGAGTCCCCTGGCGGCGTTGCAGGCCGATTTCATCAATGGCGCCAAGCTTCTCGAGTGGGAAGACCAGCTGGGTAGGCTAAAGCCAGGATTCCTGGCCGATATCATCGCCGTCTCTGGCAATCCATTAGAGGACACGAGTGCCTTGGGGCGGGTCGATTTTGTCATGAAAGGCGGCGTCGTGTTCAAGAGACCCGCGCGCTAGTTCGGCTTCGCCGGGTCCCAGCGCGCCTGAGCGCACGTTTTCTGTCCATGAGCTGGTCAGGAATACCTTCTCGGCCTCGGCACAATAGACACGAGCCTCTCCAGCAATGCATGGGTAATTAACCATAGCGCATTAAAGTTCGAGACCAAGGCACCTCTGCTTTCCTCAACCTGCTGCAGTGCCCTTTAGCCGTTGAAACCAAAAAAATTTGAGTGAAACGCCGCTTGACCGTCTCGAGTGGTAATCGCGAACCTCCTGTATATGGATATTGCCGAGCCCTTTTTTTCCGGTTCAAATGGTTTGCTTTGAATCAGCTTGCAAGATCACGACGCGGCCTTCGGGCAGGAGCCAGAAGCCACTCCGATCGAAGCGGCGAAGCCCACAACCGTGCCCGGCAAAAGATCAGGCGCGACGGTCGCTTTGATGACTACATTTGCGCTCAAGGCACAAAGGAAGACGGAGGCGAATTCTATGATGGCACGGTATGTAATTGGCCTGCTACTTATGGCCCTATTCAGCACCCTGCGTCTCGATTCTCAAAGCCATGCCGGTGAGCGATTGCGCGTGAGACCGAGCATTGTTCAGCAGGTTGGCCCGGCTGACCCCAATCAATCCGCCGACGAACTTGAGAGCCGGGGAGACCAATTGCGGGCACAGAAAGAGTATTTCGAGGCTCTCGATCATTACCGGGCTGCGCTGGCGAGAAAACCGGACAGTGCAGTTCTTTATAACAAGGTCGGTATCAGCGAACTAATGTCTCAACGTTATCGCCAGGCCAAAGGTGACTTCGAGCACGCAATTCAATTGGATCGCCGCTACGCTGCTGCCTACAACAATCTCGGAGTGCTCGACTATGCACGTAAGAAATTTTCTAAGGCAGCGAAGGATTACGAGAAAGCGATTGCCATTGATTCTGGTGACGCGACGTACTACAGCAACCTGGGAACCGCATATTTTTCAAAAAAGGATTGGCAAAAAGCCTCGGAAAACTATAGCCGAGCATTGGTCTTAGACCCGCGGGTGTTCGATCACAACGATGGAGCCGGGGTGGCGGGCCAGATTGCCTCGCCGCAGGATCGAGCTCACTTTTCTTATGTCCTAGCAAAATTGTACGCCCGCGAGGGCTTGGCCGAGCAATCCCTCGAATGTCTGCGTCGTGCGCTGGAGGAAGGTTACAACGATGTCGACCAGGTGTTTTCCGAGACCGATTTCGGAAAGCTCAGAAAAGATCCCAGATTTGTTCAACTGATGGCGGAGCGTCCGCCGGCGATTCCCAATTCATAAAGCTGCCGGTTTCATAAGCCGGGGTGATCTGGTCCGAACTGGCGTACTCGGATTCGGCCGCCACTTTGCAGTCCCTGGCAAACACCTCAGGAGTGCCGGCGAAACTCAGCAATCTTCCGGCGCTCGCGTTTCGTTGGTCGTCCTTTGGGTGCGGGGCTGAAGTTCATCATTGACTTGCGCTCTTCGATGAGCCTCAGGCGCATCTCACGACTGACTTTGGTTTCCCGGTACAAGGTTTGTGCTGCCGCTGCCGGCCCGCGAACTTCAGCAAGAAGCAGAACCTCGACCTCGAAATCACCGCTGTCGTTCTTAATATGAAGTCGCTCCCCCACGCGGAGCTCGCGAGCGGGCTTGGCCGTTTGCTCATTGCATAGGACTCTGCCCAGGTGGCAGGCGCGCGCGGCCAGCGTACGTGTCTTAAAGAATCTGGCAGCCCACAACCATTTGTCCAATCGAAAGGGCATATTCTCGATAAAACCAGGAACTCTGACCAGAAAATCAAGCCCATTTCTATCGCGTTAGTTTGCCATCATCAGTCTTGCGTGCTCTTAACCCTACACCCTCCGCGAAATTGGATAGTCTCGGGGGGCGATTGACAGCCTTTTGCCATCCGGCCTATACTGCCGCTCCGCGCCACCCATCTGCTAGCTGGAGAGCACGCCATGTTTACCCGTTGTTGCATGTTTTTCTTGCTTGTCGGTTATGTGTGCTTGAGCGCCGCCGAAGACCACTCCGGGATACGCCAACCTACTATAACTCCTCAAAATAGCGGCACTCGTCAGGGGCTGATCGCGGTAAGTCCGGTGAGCACGCGCGTGGTCTGGGTAGGGGGTCGAGGGGGGACATTTCTGCTCACCACCAACGGCGGTAAAACCTGGAAATCGGGTGTAGTATCCGGAGCCGAGGCGCTGCAATTCCGCGACGTGCAGGGTGTAAGCGAGAAAGTCGCTTATCTTTTATCGATTGGCTCGAATACCACGGACTTTCGCATCTACAAAACCGAGGATGCTGGCGAGACCTGGTCACTCCAATTTGAAAATGACAATCCTAACGCATTCTTCGATTGCTTCGCTTTCTGGAATCCGCGCCGCGGCATAGCCCACAGCGATTCGGTGAATGGTAAATTTCCCGACCTTCGCACCACCGACGGACGCACTTGGCAGGACATCAGCAACAACTTACCGGCCGCTTTGCCCGGCGAAGCCTCGTTTGCCTCGAGCGGTACTTGCATCACAACCTTAGGAGAAAGGAACGCGTGGATTGCAACCGGGGGATCGACGACGGCCAGAGTTCTTGCCACCCGAGATGGTGGCGACAGCTGGAATGCATTCGACACCCCTCTGGTCAGCTCTCCGACGGCGGGCGCCTTTACCCTCGCTTTCCGCGATGGCCGGCATGGAATCGTCGGTGGTGGTGATCTAGATCCCAACAATCCTCAGCAGGCAAATACGGCAGTTTCTGAGGATGGAGGGCGAAGCTGGAGATTGACGAACAAGCCTCCGGTTACGGGAGCCA
>JAFAPG010000846.1 GCA_019247235.1 Acidobacteriota bacterium | reverse complement strand
AGTGAAGCTGCCCTGGGCATCGGTCCGGGTTGCGATCGTCTGGCCGGTCGACTTATTCGTCATGGTGATCTTCGCGTCTGCGAGCGGTATACCGGTGATAGAGAGCACCTTGCCGGCGATCGTCCCCGTCACTGCCTCTTGGGCACTAGCCCGCGGCACGAGGATAGCGATCGATAGGAGAACTAGAAAACCAATTCGTTCCAGTGACTTACCTCGACATATTTCGCATAAGGCCACTCTCATGGGCAAACTTTCTGATTTTCCTGGGGTGGTTAGTTTTGATGGTGCCCGATAATTGTCACTTTGCTGAGAGCAAATTGCAAACCACGGGCAAAAACATACTGGCTTTGGGAAGCATTCCCGGAAAGATCGCGGGTCGGGCCTTCGGCCTGACTTCGCAACCCTGTGACTTGTCTAGGGTGCCATTCCATCTCTGGTAGAGATGCAGAGCTGCTTCTGTTAGGTTACCCGCGATCGTCGGGCAGCATATCCAACCACTTCGCTATTCAAGCTTTGAGGTGTAATAGCCGGTGCGGTGGCGGGCGTTGAAATCAGAGCTGCCGGCGAGTCCAGTGAGTTTGACTTCGATGCGCCGAAAATCAGAATCAGCAATCCGCTGGGCAGGATAGTAGGCAACGAGGTATTGGGTGCGCAGTTCGTCGCTAATAGCACGAAAAGCTTGATCCAGTTGGGCGAGAGTCGTGGCATAGAAGTATTTGCCTCCGGTATCTTCGGAGAGTTGGATCAGGGCATGCTCGCCGCCGGTGTCGCGTCCGGCGCTGGCTTCGATCGGTACCACGATAATGCTATAGACCGTAGCTTCAGAAATCTGTGCGGCTCGGAGGGCCTCCTGATAGTCGGTTTTGCTCACCGTGTCGCCTCCATCGGTGATGATGACCATGGCTTTTCGTCCCTGGCGCGCTTCAAGCGCCTCGGCCGCCAGGTAGATGGCATCGTAGAGGGCGGTGGCTGCGCCCAGATGTAAGTGGTCGATTCCACGATCGATGGCTTTCAGGTCTGCGGTAAAATCGACCGCCGTCTCGATAGTCTCATTGAATCCATACACCGCCAAACCGTCGACCGGCCGCAGAATAGCGTGCGCGAAGCGGCGAGCGGAGTTCAGTTCGAGCGGCAAATCTTTCCGCGTGCTTAAGCTAGTGTCGATGTTAATGACAATCGACAAGGGCAGTTCGGATTCTTTGTCAAAGACGGAAACCTTCTGGGGATGTCCATCCTCGAAGATTTGAAAATTATCTTTGCCCAGGGTGCTGACGGGCGCGCCGCGCGCGTCGGTAACCGTAACAAATACGTTCACCAGCTTCACGTCCACCTTGATGTTAGAGTCCTCTTCGCCTCTTGGCGAGGAAGACCTCGTGGCTGCGGGTTTCTTCTCTCCGGCCCATGGGGGTTTGGGCACGCCGCTAGAGCTCTGCGCGGGGCACAAGCCAGCAGCCAACAGTAACAACAAGATGTTTCGCATTGTCAGGCTAATCACTTGGATGCAGCGGTGGGGGAATCTGTGCCAGCGCGGAATCTTTCCGGGAAGGGCTCTCCATCCGCCCAGACGGCCCCATCAGAAAAGTGTTCTTTCTTCCAAATAGGGATGGTCTGCTTAAGTGTGTCGATGACCCACCGGCAAGCTTCAAAGGCGGCGGCGCGGTGGGCTGAAGCTACCACGATCAGAACGCTGGTTTCCCCGATCTCGATTCGACCCAGCCGATGAACCAGGGCAAGCTGGCGAATCGAAAATCGCGATAAAGCCTCCGCAGCCAGCGACCGCATCTCCGTGAGAGCCATGGTTTCGTAAGCTTCGTACTCGAGAAACAAGGTGCGCCGACCCCGCGTGTGGTTTCTCACGATACCTTCAAAGATCAGGGCCGCGCCGTCGGGCGGTTGCTTGATCGCTTGTAGGATCTCCGCGGTAGCGATAGGTCCGCGCACGATAGCTACCTGTGTACCGCCTTGGTCTGGCGACGTCGAGCCACCACTGACCGGGGGCAGCAATCCGACCTCATCGCCGGCCGCCAACTGTTCTCCGCGGTCGGCGTATTTCTGATTGATGGAGACAGCAATCGAGGAAAATGCACCTTTCAGCCGGGGAAGCTCGCGCTCGTAGTGTTCGACCACATCTGCGGCGGTCGAGCGGTCGGGTAAGGTGAGAACTTCGACGCTGCGACCGGTCAAATCTTTTAAGACCCCGAAAAAAAGTACGCGAACTTGCATGAACTCCTGCCCTGGAGTTTAGTGTAACCCGACCAACCGTCGCTACGACCGGGAATGCTCCCCGATCGGGTACAGACGCTTGGCCCGGATTAACCGGGCCAAGCGCTTCGATCAGTGAAATTTGGGCGGTTCCTTTCCTCGCTCATTGTTAGAACCACGGGGTTCTTCGGGGCGGCTTTCATGCTGAGGCGCGGGGCGCGCCTCGGGCCGGGGTTGCGATTCAGTTCGCGGTTCGGATCGAGGTGCGGATTCGATGCGCGGCTCAGGTCGAGGTGCGGGTTCAGTGCGTTGCGGCATAGGGGACGATTGATGTCGGTTTTCGTTAGGCAAAGGCTGGGGCTGCGAATCGGGATGAGCTGGTTGCACAGGCATGGTTCGGGGAGATTCTGGCCGGGAGTTCTCGGGTCGAGAGTACGACGGCATGGGCCGTCCCTCTTGCCCCTGGGGCTGCGGAGGCCGTGGAACCTCATGAGCTGGACGACTGTTCTCGGGCAATCCCGGACGAGGGTTCGATGGCTGCTGAACTGGCTGACCGCGTTCGGGTGTCATTGGCATCGTCTGCTGCCGACTTGGTCGGGGCACGGGCGGTGTAGGACGCGCCATCGAGGGATTGGCGTCTCCGCTCGGACGCGAGTTCGCGCCATAACCCGATGGTGTGCGCCCGCTGTCGGGATTGGCTGGACGTCCGGCGTTGCCCGAGGGTGTGGCTGCCACTGCTCCATGCGCGCCGCGCTCAAGCACTTGCGCCTCTGACGGCGGGACGGCACGTACAGTACGAACCGGCGGCGGGGTAAAAGTTCGAGTTGCTCCCGGAACCCCTGCCGACCGGTTGTAGGTGGTGGGTTCTCGGGTTGCTACCACCGCGCGACTCATGACCTGAGGCGGCGGAGCGACCCGTACCGGGTGCGTTGCTCCGATGACGCTCTGCTGCGAAGGCTGAATAGTTCGCACAACTTCGTGGGTCACCGGGGCGGCGACGATCTGGCGCTGGTCGACATGCACGACGTTGGTCGCCACCGGACGCGCATTCACGAAGGTTTCACGATTGACTACTGTGACACTATTGTTCACTCGCTGATTGATGTAGGTCACGTTATTTACGTGATTGACGGTCACGTTGTTGTACACATTGGTGACCTGGACCACGGTAACATGGGTGTTGGTGACGTTCACATTCTGCACATAGCGCGGGCTGGTGCGATACCACGGAACGAAGACCTCGCCTGGGCCTAGTGGGAACCATCCGACCCCTACACCCACGCCGACGTGGAAGCCGCCCCCACCGACGAAAGCAACCAGGGCCGGCGAATACACGGGCACTACAGCCACCGGACCTGGAACCCAGCACCAGCCGCCGCCCACGAATGCCCAACGACCATAGTGGAATGGAGCAAAACCCCAGGGTTCATCCTCAACCCACGTCCAGCCCCAGGGTGCTACATAAATCCAATGTCCATAACGGTAGGGAGCCCAACCATAGGGAACGCCGACAGGTGTCCACACGTAGCCGTAACTCCCTTCGTATCGCCAGCGCCCATATTCGTCTAGGTCCTCGTAGCCAGTCATCTCCGCCGAAACATAGCGGGCGCTACGAACGTGGTCTTCCCGCTGGTCACGGTCTAAGCACCATCGGTCGAAACCGTCGTAGGGGCCGATCTCATCGACATCGTAGCGGAGTTGGTCGACCCCGGAAAACGTCCCTCGCTGTCCGGCAACCAAGCGATAGGATGTACCCGCACCACTGATCTCAGATTCACCGCGAAATACCACCCCGGTGGTCTGGTCTCCATTTTCATTCACGTCTACGCGGTACTCCCCGGGCTGGTAGACGGTAAAGGCCAGGTTTGGGGTGCTGATTTCAAGACTGTCGGAGCTTGCCATATGACGCACCCGAAAAAAGACCGAGCCCATCGATAAGCGCAGTTGGGTGGCATGATTATTGAGATCAAGAAAGGTCACGCTGGTTTCCGAGCCCAGACGAATCGATGTCGATCCAATCTGCACTTCCGCCAAGGCGTCTCGGTCCGCCCACAGATTGTCACCCGTGGTTAGCGGACGGTTAGCTACCGCGTCCAGCCAGTCTCCTTGCCCGCCGGGTTGAAACGACACTGACCCTTTCAAATAGCCAATACGGCCAGCGCGGCCCGGAGGGTCATCGTCATCTGCCAAGAGGTTCGGCACAAGCAGCAGGAACAGCAACCATCCAGCGAAAAATGCAGCCGACGAAAGATGTCTGCCTCGTATATTCATATGCGTTCCTTCTCAGGTCGCTTTCACCGCTAAGCCCCTGGAACGACTCCATGCCTAGGTTGATTAAACACCTCTCGGTGGCACAAGTTCCATACCGTCCTCTGTCGAGAAGACCCCCTCGGCGTTTCCTGTTAATTATATGTAAATAAAGAAGTTACAGTTAGCTTTGGATAATAGTTTACGGCTGGATTTCAGTTACGAAAGACACGATCACGACGCCAGTGGTGCTGGGATGACTAAAACGGGGAACTCAGAGGGAGAGCTGCTCTCAGCTGACCGCCTGCTCGGCCAGTAATTTTTCTCGTTCCTCGGCATCACGCTGCTCGTCCCGAACTGTGGTTGGTAGCGCAAGCTCGAGCACTTCAGCGATGGTCTTGACGTAGTGAACGTTGATATTCTCCAACTGTTCCAGAGTGAGGTCCTCATTCACATTCATCCTGTTCTCTGCCGGCAAGATCACATCGTGCACGCCGGCCCGTTTTGCCGCCAAAACCTTTTCCTTGATTCCCCCCACGGGCAGAACATTGCCGCTCAAAGTAATTTCGCCCGTCATCGAGGTCAGCGGTCGCACGGGCCGATCCTTAAGCAGCGAAACTAGCGCCGTAGCCATGGTAACCCCGGCCGAAGGCCCGTCTTTGGGGATGGCGCCGGCAGGCACGTGGATATGGATATCGTGATCGGCAAAGAAACCCTCTTCGAGTCCAAGCTGCTTGGCGTTCGAGCGGACCCAAGTAAGCGCGGCTTGCATGGACTCCTGCATTACTTGGCCGATCTGGCCGGTCATGGTAAATCCACCTTTGCCCTTCATCACATTGGCTTCGACAAACAGGACATCGCCCCCGGTTGGCGTCCAGGCTAAACCCACAGCCACGCCGGCACGCTTAGTGCGTTCGGCGATCTCGCCCTCGCTGCGCACCTTGATACCGCCGAGAAAATCCTGAATCACCTCTTGCGTCACTATGAGTTTTTCGTTCTTGCCCTCAGCCAGGCGGCGCGTCTGTTTGCGGCACACCGTTCCGATATTCCGTTCGAGATTGCGGACCCCGGCTTCACGTGTGTAGTGTCGAATGATCTGGCTGATCGAGTCTGAGGTAAATTCAATTTGCTCGCCGCTAATTCCGTTCTCCTCGATTTGCCGAGGAATCAGGTATTGGAAGGCAATATGGAGTTTTTCCTCCTCCGTGTACCCCTGAAGTTCAATGATCTCCATGCGGTCGCGCAGGGGCTCGGGAATGGGATCGAGCATATTCGCGGTTGTGATAAATAGCACCTTCGAGAGATCGAATGGAACATCCAGGTAGTTGTCGCGAAAGGTTGAATTCTGTTCAGGATCAAGCGCTTCAAGCAGGGCTGAGCCCGGGTCGCCGCGAAAATCCCGACCCACTTTGTCAATCTCATCCAGCATAAACACGGGATCTTTAGTTTCTGCCCGACGGATGCCCTGGATGATTTGCCCCGGTAGAGCCCCAATATAGGTGCGCCGATGGCCCCGAATCTCGGCTTCATCGTGAACCCCGCCGAGCGAAATACGCACGAATTTGCGCCCCAATGCCCGGGCAATCGAGCGCCCAAGGGAAGTCTTACCCACTCCGGGCGGCCCTACGAAGCAAAGAATTGGCCCCTTCATCGCAGGCTTAAGCCGGCGAACCGAGAGATAGTCGAGGATACGATCTTTGACCTTCTGCAGATCATAGTGATCGGCGTCGAGGATCTCTTTGGCCTTGGGGATGTCTACTTCCGTACCCGAGGTTTTCGCCCACGGCAGGACTGCCAGCCACTCGATATAATTCCGCGTAACCCCGTAGTCGGCGGCCATGGGCGACATGCGCGAAAGCCGGCCGAGTTCCTTCAGCGCTTCTTTTTTCACCTCGTCGGGCATGCCGGCAGCTTCGATCTTCTGCCGCAGCTCTTCGGTATCGCGCTGACCTTCATCCTGCTCACCTAGCTCCTTTTGGATCGCTTTCATCTGTTCGCGAAGGTAGTATTCGCGCTGGCTCTGCTGCACCCGGTCCTGCACCTCGGACTGGATTTTGTTGCGTAATTGCTGCACCTCGAGCTCCTTGGCGAGATGCTGGTTGACCTTTTCAAGGCGCACGCGCACGTCGGTCGTCTCAAGCGTATCTTGCTTGTCGGCAGTCGAAAGCGAAGGCAGAGACGAAGCAATGAAATCCACCAGTCGGCCCGGTTCCTCAATATTCATTGCCACCGTCGATAGCTCGTCCGAAAGAGTGGGAGAACCGGCGACAATCTGCTGAAACAATGTCAATACGTTGCGCTGCAAGGCCTCAACTTCAGCCGTCTTCGGCGGAATCGCCTCCGGGACGGTCTCCACCCGCGCCTGCATGAAAGGGGAAAGTTGGGTAAATTCCACCAGGCGAACACGTTCCAAACCCTCGGCAAAAACAAACAAGCTCTGATTCGGCATCTTGACCACTTTGTGGACGACCGCCAAGCTGCCGACCGTGTACAGATCCGCCGGTTGAGGAACATCCACCCGCGCCTCGCGCTGCGCCACCACGACAATGGTTTTGTCCTCCCCAAGAGAGTTGATCAGCTGAACCGAGCTCTCTCGCCCTACGGTCAGGGGCAGCACGGCGTGAGGAAAAAGAACCGTGTCGCGAACTGGTAATACAGGAAGAGATCTATTTTCTACAGGCATGTCTCTCTCATTCGACAGCGTGTCGGTCGCGCTCTCGTCATCGAATCAAGTTGAGTGTATCTTAGTCAACTTCGATGCCGACCACGCGGGAAAGATTCATCTGTGCTATGAGGCGCTGATGTTTGAAGTCTTTTGCATTCTACATGCAACGCGAGAGCTCGGTAGCAAACGACGGTTCAGGGACGCAAGTTCGGCAACCGGTCCGCGGTATGCACCTGCGTGCAGATTCCACTTGATCCTGAATCCTGAACAACCTCACCACCCGTCCGGAGGCTTAGGCTGCCGGGTAGATGCCCAAAACCTTGACCATTTCGGCTACATTTGCCAGCTCCAGCAAGGCTGCTCTGGCCAGCTTGTCTTGACCGCGCAAAAAATCGGCGAAAAAGACATACTGCCAGGGGTGTCCACGCATGGGACGCGATTCTATCTTGCTTAAGCTGATACGGCGGCCGGCGAAAACGCGCAAAGCGTCATAGAGCGCACCGGGAACATTTTTGACCGCGAACGCAATCGAGGTTTTATTCGCCCCTGGTAAGATGCGTGGCCGCTTTCGGAGGAGAAAAAAACGGGTGAAGTTGCGTTTGTCATCTTCGATGCCCGCGGCTAGGATGCGCCCGTGATAGACCAAAGCCGCATGTCGGCCTGCGATCCCTGCCGAATCGTTCAAGTTTTGAGCGATGACATGCTTGACCCCGCCCGCAGTGTCATAAAACGGGGTCGCTTGAATGGCTGGATGCTGGACAAAGAATTCCCGGCATTGATCGAGGGCCACAGGATGTGAAAAGGCTCGGCGCAGGTTGGCTTTTTTGACTCCCGGCGCAGCGATCAGATTATGCACGATCCTTAAGTGAAACTCGCGTTGAATGAATACCGTGCGTTCGAGCAATAAATCGGCATGCACGGTGACACTACCGGCCAGAGTATTTTCAATGGGAATCACTGCCCCATGGACATTTCCCTCGTCCAGATGATCGAAAACCTCCCGCGATTGTGCGCAAGGCAGAATACGAGCGCTAGGCACCATGCGCAGCGCGGCCTCATGACTGAATGAACCCAGTTCTCCCTGAATAGCCACCTTCATGGCAGCAAGGTTATCCGCTTCAAAACCGGGAGCGCAAATGTTTCTCGAGCACTAGCGCGTCAACACCATTCGCGTAGTACCGAGGCACGGTTTTGATCACGTTGTAGCCGTGCCGTTTGTAGAAAGAAAGCGCGCCGGTGTTGTCGACCGCCGTCTCCAGCTGAATCGCTCCGCAAGCCTGAGCGAGGAATCGTTCCTCCGCCAACTCCAGCAGTTCAGAACCTACATGCTGGCGGCGCGCGACCAAACGCACGTCAATGGTGATAATGTGGCCACGTCTTCGGCGGGTCGATTCTGCTACCAGAAATCCCAGGATGCGCTCCTCTTTGCTTTGCGAAGGTTCCTGAGCCGACTCTTTGCCCCTCTCATCAGTTTCAGCGATGAGCGTGAAGCCTCCCGAGCGGCCCATATAGGTTTGGAGTTCCCAGCGGGTATAGGAAATGCCCGGGGCAAAACAGGCTTGGTCGATCTTCCACAGCGCCTCGAAATCAGAGGCTCGATAATCGCGGATGGTGAAGGGCACCGTGGCTTTCCAGTTGTGCATAAATATTCAACCACAAACTTCGCCAGCTCAGGCAGTTAGGCAAACCCAGAAAATTTCAAAAAATGTGACAAGGAAAACCTTGCTCCTTTACACCCTTAGTCGTACCATTCGCATCTGAGGGGTTTGTGGTACACCTGATCATCATTGCGGCGCTCGGCGCAACTGCTGTCGATGTTCTCTGGTTCTTCCTCTTCGCTCGTTACAACCGCAGCAAAGGGACGGTGGTGTTGCGCTGGGTCGAAGCCGCCTGTGCCACCCGGGGAAGAATCATCGATCGCAAGTGGCTGAGCAAAAGCTGCCTCCAGGCTCAATTAAGCTTTGCTGCGCATTGGTTTGAAAACGCTCGAGTTACGATCAAGTTGCTCCCACGCCCACTTTTGATTCAATGGCTGATTTGTCTGTGGCGTCACCAGCGGGAGACGGTAACCTTTGAGGCGGATCTGGATGATTCACCAAGCTTTCAGCTTGAGATCTCCCGTCATCGCTGGCTCACGCAAAAGCCAAAAGAGATCTCAAACCCAACTCGCAGCTGGACGGTCTCGCGACCCGGTCCGGTCGTGCTCACAACCCGCACGGAATGGACGCATGAGTTGACCCCACTGGTCAACACCCTCATGACCTCGCGTGGGCATAACTTGTTGACGGTTCGCTTTCGTCCCGATTCTCCGAATTTATCGGCCACAATTCCCCTCGATGCCCTCTCTGATGAAGAAACGACCGCCTCTTTTCTCAGTGTGTTACGAGATCTAGCGGCCGGTTCCTCAGCTTCCCGCCACTAAGCAATTCTCGTATTGGCCCTGCCGCATCATAGCTGCTTCGTCTGCCTGGTTGCTCGAGCCTGGTTGGGGCAGGCCTTGGTGCGATGGGCTCCCGGGAAGGGTTCAGATTGTCCACCTCGTGCCTGGTGCTCTCGCTGGCGACGACACTCCCTGGGCTCCAGGCGACGTTCGCCTGATGTCCCCTGGAAAGATAATCTGCACGTCTCTCGTTCTTGCCAGTGGCTTTGCAGTTTTGCTGGCCACGAGTCTGGGGCTACAGGTTTGCTGAAAGTTTGCCGCCGATGAGCGGTTCATCACCCTGGCTTCAGAGCTGGTCGGTTTCGAAGCGGTAGCCGACGCCCCGCACCGTGAGCAGGTGTTTGGGGTGGGCGGGATTGTCTTCGAGATAGCGGCGTAGCCGAACGATGAAGTTGTCAATGGCGCGAGTGTCGGTGTCCTCGCGCAATCCCCAGACTTCCTCAAGGATTGATTTTCGCGACACCACGCGGCCGCGGTTTCGAACCAAGTGGCGCAAGAGCTCCGATTCCATGACCGTAAGTTGAATTGTCGTTCCCCGCGCGCGCAGCTCCAAGTTGCCAAAGTCGATGCTGCGGTCATTAAAAGTGAACAGCCCAAATTCATCGAACTGACCCTCAGCCGGAACCGGGCTCTTGGCCGGGGGTCGAGCTTGCTCTCGAGAGAAGGAATGTCGCGTCCATTCCCGCCGCCGCAATAAGCCCTGCAGGCGCGCCAGCAGGATGGGAAGCTCGAAGGGTTTCGCCAGATAATCATCGGCGCCTGAAGCGAATCCCTTCAAAACGTCCTCCGGGCGACCACGAGCGGTGAGCATCAGAATGGGAATGAAGTCTTTGGCGGCGCGCAACTCGCTGGCCACGCTAAAGCCGTCTTTGCCTGGCAACATAACATCGAGCACCATGGCATCGAAGCCGTGAGCAGGATCTTCAAGCAAACCGAGCGCGGTTTCGCCGTCGGTAGCGATCTCGGCCGAATGCCCTTCCGCCTGCAGATTAAATTGCAAACCA
>JAFAPG010000844.1 GCA_019247235.1 Acidobacteriota bacterium | reverse complement strand
CTTATGGTGCGACGATCGTTTATACCCCGGCGGCGGATGGATCCGATGGCGCCATTCGCGTCGCGCGCCAAATGTATGCTCGCGAGCCGGAAAAATACTTCTATGCCGATCAATATTCAAATGATGCCAACTGGCGAGCTCATTATCAGGGCACGGCAGAAGAAATCTGGCAGCAGAGCGAAGGCCGAATTACCCACTTTATCGCCATGCTGGGCACAAGCGGAACTTTCACCGGCACGGCTCGCCGTTTGAAGGAACTAAAGCCGAGCATTCGTTGCATATCTCTTCAGCCCGATTCTCCTTTTCACGGCATTGAAGGCGCGAAACACATGGCCAGTGCCATTGTGCCCCAAATTTATGACCCGTCACTGGCGGATGACGATCTTGGCATCGCCACCGAAGATGCCTACGCTCATGCCATTCGCGAATCGCGCGCAGAAGGCCTCCTCGTAGGTATTTCCTCGGGCGCCGCCTTGGCCGGATGCCGTCAAATTGCCGCCCGCCTCGCCCCAGGCGAGGAGGCGACCCTGGTCACCATTCTTCCTGATTCAGGCGACAAATATCTAAGCGAGAGGTTCTGGACCGAGAGCTAATCCGGTCTTGCTGCTTGTATGCTGCGTATCGGCCAATCCCACTACGACGCCCTCCGCCAGCACGGGCAGGAGAGCTATCCTCACGAATGCTGCGGGGTCCTGCTCGGCCGGGTTGACGACCAGGGCGTGCGTGTCGTGACCTCCCTGGTTCGCTGCGGCAATACCCGCACCGACTCACCTCAGAATCGCTACAATATCGATCCCAAAGAACTGGTTCGCATCCAGCGCGAGGGGCGCGAGCGGGAAGAGGACATTATCGGCTTCTACCACTCCCATCCCGATCACCCTGCACACTGGTCCCAGACCGACCTGGCCGAAGCCCATTGGTTAGGCTGTTCCTATGTCATTACCAGCGTCGATCAAGGCACGCCCGTTTCCACCCATTCTTTCGCATTGACGGGGAGTGAGGAAGGGGATAAGCAGTTGATTGCTGAGGACATTGAAGTCATCTGAAAGTTTTGGGGCGGGGCTAGGTGCGCTCGGCCGTGAATCTCTCGGCCCGCTTGTGGCATCATTGATCCATGGCTAAGATCCTCATTCCCACGCCGCTGCGTCAATACGCCGGTAAACAGCCCACCATCGAAGTTAAAGGTTCGACCGTCGGAGAGGCTCTCAGCGGGCTGGTGGCGCAACACCCTGATCTGCGCCGCCACCTCTATACGGAGGAAGGCAAACTGCGCGCTTTCGTCAACGTTTATCTTAACGATGAAGACGTGCGTTACTTGGACAAGGAAGCCACCGCCATCGCCGACAGTGATAACATTTCGATAGTGCCTTCGATTGCCGGAGGGGGCGAAAACCTCTCGGTGCCCGTCACTTCAAGCGTTTAGGCGCATCTGCGGGCAATGAGCCGTGAGAGTCAGGACGAAACACGTGACACACCGTCGTCCAATGCGAAGCTGTTGTTGTCCCGTCCCAGTTTAATTTGACGCTCCGTCTGTTACCAGATTCCTTCAATTATTTTCCTGTCGAGGTCACCATGGACCTGAATAACGATGAGATTCTGCGCTACTCGCGCCACTTGATCATGCCCGAGGTTGGCATGCAGGGTCAGCTGAAGCTAAAGGCCGCCAAGGTGCTCTGCATCGGTGCTGGAGGTCTCGGTTCCCCTCTGGCTCTGTATTTGGGGGCAGCCGGCATTGGCACCTTGGGAATTGTCGACTTCGACGTGGTCGACTACACCAACCTGCAGCGCCAAATCATTCACTCGACCGCAGACGTTGGCCGTCCCAAGCTGGCTTCGGCCGCGGAAAAACTCAAGGCCATGAATCCATTTCTCAATATCCAAAGCTTTGACACCCGCCTGTCCAGCGACAACGCGCTTGAGCTGTTCAAAGAATTTGACATCATCGCCGACGGAACCGATAACTTCCCCACCCGTTACCTGGTCAATGATGCCTGCGTTCTAACCAGCAAACCCAACGTCTATGGCTCAATCTTTCGCTTTGAAGGCCAAGCCAGCGTCTTTGCCACCGCGTCCGGGCCTTGCTACCGTTGCCTCTACCCTGAACCTCCGCCTCCCGGATTGGTTCCCTCCTGCGCCGAA
>JAFAPG010000767.1 GCA_019247235.1 Acidobacteriota bacterium | reverse complement strand
CGTCGCCATTCCTGCAGCATTGGTGTAAACCGCATCTGACGCCCCGGTGCCCATGGCGGGAATGACCGGCAGACCCGGCCATATTCGGGCAACGATTTTCCTCAAGGCAACGAACAGCTCTGGGCGCAATGGCGCAGGGGGGAAAGCCTTGCGCTCGGCTGCGCCGTCGGTTCGGATATAGGCAACTGAAATCCTGGCGTCTGACACTACGCTTTCAAGCTGCTTTCTGATCTCCTCCGGCGTGTGTCCCGGCTCAATGCGGCAATTCACGGTCGCCACCGCCGTTTGCGGTAGGGCGTTATTGGCATGCCCGGCATTCAGTCGTGTAGCAACACAGGTGGTGTGCAGCAGGGCGTTGTCAATTGGATCCTCGGAGAGGCGCGCCACGGCCTCTTCATTGGCAGGATCGCTGAGAATGGCTTTCATGTCGCGAGCGCGTTCTGGGTTTTCAATGTTGGCCACGCCGGCATAGTAGGCCCGGGTGACGCCGTTCAGCTCAAGCGGGAACCTAGAGTGCTCTAAGCGCGTCAAGCCATGGGCAAGCTCATAAATGGCATTGTCCGGGAGAGGCAGGGAGCTATGGCCACCCGGATTTCTAACCGTCAAAGTGTAATCGGCATAGAGCTTCTCGGTGGCGTCGACTCGCATCATCAGCGGTTTGCCATGGAGCGAGAGAATTCCTCCGCCGTCAGGGTTAAGTACAAATTCAGCATCGATCAGGTCTCGATGATTCTGGATAAGCCAATTTACTCCATTAAAGTCGCCGCCTTCTTCATCCGCGGTAAGGGCGAGAATGATATCGCGATTGGGAACAAAGCCTTCCTTCTTGTACTGAATGAGCGTGGTGGCCATAATCGCGTCGCCATCTTTCATGTCCTGGGTGCCGCGACCATAAAAGTAACCGTCTTTTTCAACAAACTGGAATGGATCGGTGGTCCAGTCCTCGCGAAGAGCTTCGACCACGTCCAGGTGCCCAATCAACAGCACCGGTTTATGTTTGCCGCTCCCGTGCAGTCGCACAACCATATTCTTCTTGCGCTGGTTCGGGCCAATTACCTGAATGTCACGGTCAGGAAAACCCGCCTCTCGAAATCGTTGGGCGAGGGCTTCAGCGGCAGTCGTGACATTGCCGACGGAGTCAGTGGTGTTGATTTCGATCAGTTGCTTGAATAGATCATGGGCCAACTGTTTTGCCGCTTCGTCAAGCTCAGCGGTGACAGTTTTCCCCGCCAACCAGGAAAGGGCTAAGAGCAAGCAAAAGACGGTCTTCGGTCTGAGCAGCATAACGACGCAAGCTTATACGTTACTGCCGTGGAAATCACGAGCGCGAGAGCCTGCTCCCAGAATTGCCGGGGCGATGACTGAGCAGAGACGTCATCCGGCGTCGCCTCGGGCTTCGGCATGTTACTAGAGATTACCTGGCGCGAAAAATTCGTTTACCTAGGCACGTGATTGGAGCGAAAATAGCCAGAAAACCTTCGTTCTTAAGGAGTTGTCACAGGAAATCATGGACCGATCACAATCCTCCCCTGTCCCTGGCGTACTGGATCGACCATTATCCTTACAAGTCCACATGCGCGAGAGCGCCCGTAGGAGGCCGCTGCTAGACTCCGCCGACATTGTGGCTGAGCTTCGAGCGAAGATCTATGACGGGCAACCCTCCCGCGACAGCATGCAGCAGATTGTCGAGGCGGCATGGGTCTTAACCGGCGCTGACGGGGCCGCTATTGCTATGCGGCAGAACAATTTGGTCTTCTGCACCGCCAGAGCGGGTACTATGGCGCCCGCCTTAGGCAGCCGGTTGAGCTCAGATTCGGGAATTTCCGCAGAGTGTCTGCGAACGGGAAGGGCGTTTTGCTGCGGGGACACCTCAATCGACACCCGCGTCGACAGCGACGCCTGCCGACGTTTGGGGTTAAGGTCGCTCGTGGCGGCTCCGGTGGGCAACCGACCGGTAGTGACTGGCATTTTGGAGGCATTTTCACCTGAAGCTCATGCCTTCAATGACACTCACGTGCAGCTCCTCGGGGAACTGGCGCAATTAGTCCTGGCGGCACAAAGCACCCGCAGACAATGGAGCACCTTAAAAACTCGTGCGAAATTGCTCGGTGCAGCCTGGAAATGGCAAATCCTAATAATGGCGGCTGCTCTCCTCAGCTTTGTTGGTTGGCTCGCGTTTAGAGGAAAAGCGCCACTCTCGACTGCATCGAAGACGATCGCCGCACATGGATCGGGCGAGTTGCCGTCGTCTGCGGCAGAGCAGCCGACGGAGCGCCTTGAGAAGCCGTCTCCAGCAGCTAGCAGGCAGCCCGCCGCCTACAGCAAAGTTAGCTTTCCGCCGGGCGTGGTCATAGCGAGAACTACCGAGCGCGCCGATAATAAGGCCGCGATTGAGGCAAGGACATCCTCAGCCGCTTCGTACCCCAGTACTGTTGTGAGAGGTGCGACACGCAAGCCCTCGAGCGAAGCCCTCAGCAATCCGCAACAGTTGGCCACCGCGCCCTCGCTCGAAGTTATGTCCGATGCCAGCAACCCGCTGCTGTCCGAAATACTGTCGCCGGCGAGGCCAATACCGATAGAACCGGCAGTACGAATTTCTCAGGGCCTCTCAGGCGGGAAACTCGAGCGGCGGGTCAATCCCATCTACCCGCCCGAAGCGGCTCGAAGGCGCATCGAAGGGCGAGTCTTATTGGAGGCCCAGGTAAGTGAAGAAGGAACGGTGCGCGTCCTCAAGGTGATTGAAGGAGATCAAATGCTCATTCGTGCCGCCACCGAGGCCGTCACGCAATGGCATTTTGAGCCCTTCCGTCTGAACGGTCAGCCGATCGAGAGAACAACCGACATCACTCTTATCTTCAAGTTACCCGGATATTAGGGGCTGCCTTCAAAGAATTGACCAGGATTTGATTCTTGAGGCCATTTTTCGCTTGGCGCTAGTTAACTCCCTTGGTCCTGGCGTCCCAATGAAGCTTAAAAAATGGGGCGAATAAAATACGAATTTACGGTATGCTTGAAGGATCGCCGCGGTGGGTGGTCTTTCCCCCCGCGGTAGGCCGGGTGCTTTATGCCGAGTGGAAGATTGCTGCAGTTCCCCACGCGAAATCAATATCTGTTTACGCCGGAGATCAATTCGCAACTCCTTGGTGCCGGTGAATTCAATCGCGTTCTGTTGGCTGCGATTCGAGCCTTGCCGCATGTGCAGGATTTTGGGTGCCGGGAAGAGTTAAAGCAAGCACTCTGCGATCTCTTGCTCGAAAGCGACACCGCAGTCTAGATATTCCCAGCGGAGGGACACACGCGTGTCCGGCGCCGTATATTCCTGCACCGTACAGACTCACCTCTGTGACGCCTTCCAAATCAAGAGAAGCTGTCACTAGGACATGGGTTTATTCACTAGTAGCTTGCGGCTGCTTGCGCGCAAATTTGGGATCCGCATTCCTTGATTTCGACCAGCCGGCCTTGGTCCAAGACCAGCACCAAATCGCAGCTTTTGAGCGTGCTCCGGCGATGGGCGATCATAAATGTTGTGCGGCCTGCCATGAGACGTTCGGTGGCTTCTATGATGGCGGCTTCGGTGTGGACGTCGACCGAGCTGGTTGGCTCGTCGAGGATAAGAATCGGACTGTTACGCAGGAAGGCTCGGGCGAGAGAGATGCGTTGGCGCTCGCCACCGGAAAGGCGAGAACCCCGCTCACCAACTGGAGTATCGTACGATTCTGGCAACTGGAGAATGAATTGATGGGAAGCCGCCGCTTTGGCCGCCTCGATGATCTCTTCATCGCTGGCATCCGGCTTTCCGTAAGCGATATTTTCGGCAATGCTGGAAGAGAAGAGGACTGGTTCTTGCAACACCACGGCGAATTGTCTTCTAAGGTCGCTAATGCGGTATTCCCGTATGTCTCGGCCATCGAGAAATACCGTGCCCGAAGTCGGGTCGTAGAACCTCATAAGAAGATTCAACAAGGTGCTCTTACCAGCACCGGTAGCCCCTACAATTCCGACTCGGGTACCGGCCGGGATTTGGAACGAGATATGCTCGAGGCCTTTGCCCGAACTATCATAAGCAAAGCTGACATTTTGGAACTCAAAGTTGCCTCTGGCTAGAGGCAAGCTGCGCGCAGCCTCATACTCGGAGATCTCCGGCTCCTGGTCGAGCAACAAGAATGCTCGCTCCAGGCTGGTTAGCCATACCTGAAGGTCAGTTACCTTGGTGGTCAGCGTCTGCAAGGGCTGATAGACCTGTGCGATGTAGGCCATAATCATGAGCAAAGAACCCACCGTCAGTCTGCCGGCACGCACATGGTGCACCCCGATGTAGAGGGCGGCAGCCGTTCCTAGGGCGATGGTGAGGCCGATCAGAACATTGAAGATCGCCTGCTGAACCGAGAGTCGCACTTGCTGCGACATCCGTTCGGTCGAACGTCGGACGAAGCGCGCGTGCTCCCGTCCCTCCTGTCCGAAGGCTTTAATGACGCGGATGGTGCCAACGACCTCCTGAATGACCGACATCGCTGAGCTATCCAGATTTTTGATGGTTTGCGAGCGCTGGCGAACGATTCGGCTGCAGCCAAGCGACAAGATAAACAAAAGCGGTGTAATGGTTAAGGCCACGATAGAGAGAAGAAGGTCCATTCGTGCGGTGACCACAATCATGGCAACTAGGGTAAACACGGCTGTCATCAGTGGTACCAATCCTTGAATAGTCACATATTGAATGGCCGGGGCGTCGTGCTGAATACGGTAGACAGAATCAGTGGCTCCGTACCGGTCGTGGAATACCAATGGAA
Organism: Acidobacteriota bacterium; assembly: GCA_019247235.1. GTDB lineage: Bacteria > Acidobacteriota > Terriglobia > Terriglobales > Acidobacteriaceae > Gp1-AA145. Next base: position 202 of record JAFAPG010000767.1, on the reverse strand, counting down.
GCCGTTGTACGTGATTGAGCAAACGGGCGCGAAAGTCCCATACCAACTTTTCGCCGGTATAGGTCTGGAGCCACCAGGCACCCAGCCCCTGGATACTCACCAGCAATGCAATGCCTAGAAGCACTAAGATTGCCGCCTCGAGCGAGTGGCCGTTCGCCCGCAACCAAGGAACCGCCGCAACCAACAAATGAGGCAAGGGTTG
>JAFAPG010000598.1 GCA_019247235.1 Acidobacteriota bacterium | reverse complement strand
CACATCAACAAGGGGGTGGGTTGCAATACTTGCCATGGTCCGGTCGACCGCATGCCGCTGATGTTCAACTACGCCTCGCTGCAAATGGAGTGGTGCATCGAGTGCCACCGCGCGCCTGAGAAAAATCTGCGACCACGGGACCAGGTTTTTAACATGCGCTACCAGCAACCAACCTATGATCTGCCGGTGGTGGTTGAAGGAAAAACCTTCACCGATCAGCTCACTTTAGGTAAGTACCTGGTTCACAAATACAACTTGCGAACCGTGATGGACATTACGAGTTGCTCGACTTGCCACCGATAAGATCAGGAGTTAGAGGCGGCCTTTGATCCATGCGGTGACGTCGGGCCTTTCGGAACATTGCCGATGAACAAAGAAGATCAACATTTCAGTTCAGCTCGCAAGGAAGTTTGTCCCGGCAAAAAAGATCAGCTCGACCTGGTCCAGCTGCGTGCCGACCTCGAGAAGAAGAACGCGCCCGAATTCTGGCGCAGCCTTGAAGAGCTCGCCGGCAGTCCCCAGGTGCAGACGATGATCGAGCGTGAGTTCCCCAAGGGCGCCTCTGAGTGGCTGGATTCGGTCTCCCGTCGCGGCTTCCTTAAGCTGATGAGTTCTTCGTTGGCCTTAGCTGGCATGACCGCCTGCACCAAACAGCCCTTTGAAGCCATCGTCCCCTATGTACAGCAGCCGGAGGAGTTGGTTCTCGGACGACCGCTTCGCTATGCCACCGCCTTTACCCTGAGTGGTTATGCCACTCCCTTGCTGGTCACCAGCCGTGAATATCGTCCCATTAAGATCGAAGGCAATCCCCAGCATCAAGCCAGTCTGGGTGGAACCGATGTTTACGCCCAAGCTTCGATTTTGGAGCTGTACGATCCTGACCGGTCACAAAACGTGCTCTACCTCGGCAACATCAGCACCTGGGGAGCCCTGGTTGCCGAGCTCCAGGCTGCGCTCAGCGCCCGGCAGGCGAACCAAGGCGCCGGAATCCGCATTCTCTCGCGCTCGTTTTCCTCTCCCACACTCGCCGATCTGATGCAGCAGGTGCTCAAAAACCTACCCCGCGCGAAATGGCACTTTTATGAACCCGTCAATCGGGACCATGTGTACGACGGCGCCCGCCAAAGCTTTGGGCAGCCGGTAGAGACGGTTTATAAGCTTGAGGCCGCGGATGTGGTCGTGTCGCTCGACGCCGACTTCCTCTCTGCCGGATTCCCGGGTATGACTCGCTACGCGCGAGACTTTGCCAAACGACGCGACCCGGACGCGCGCATGAGTCGTTTCTACGCCATTGAGAGCACCGCCACCGCAACCGGAGCCAAGGCCGATCACCGTCTGCCCATGCGGCCGACGGAAGTGGCGCTCTTTGCGCAAGAACTTCTCTCGGCGATAAGCGGAGGATCGAGCCCGGCCTCTAAGTCCGCTCAGGTAATCGCGGCTGATCTCAAGGCACATCGCGGCGCGAGCGTGATTATCGCCGGAGATGAGCAGCCACCTCTGGTGCACGCACTTGCCCACAGCCTCAATACGGCTTTAGGCAATGTCGGGAAGACCGTCGTCTACACCGATCCGGTGCTGGCAAACACCGCCAATCACAACGATTCCCTGAAGGAATTGGTCGACGATATGCGCGCCGGGAAGGTTGATCTGCTGGTGATTCTTTCCGGCAACCCCGTCTATGATGCGCCCACAGATCTTGGTTTCAGCGATGCCCTAAAAAGCAGCAACATCCCCCTGCGCATTCATCTGGGAATTTACAACGACGAGACGGCTGAGTTTTGCCATTGGCATGTCAATGAGGCCCATTACCTGGAGGCCTGGGGTGACACCCGGGCCTACGACGGTACCGCTACGATTGTTCAACCCTTGATCGCTCCTCTCTACCAGGGAAAAAGTGCCTATGAACTGATCACTCTTTTCGCCGGGCCAGGTGAAAATAGCGGCCACGAACTGATTCAGAATTATTGGAGATCGAAACATACGGGTGCGGACTTCGAGGTCTTCTGGCGCAAGTCGCTGCATGACGGTTGGATTGACGGAACGACCTTTGAACCCAAACCGGTGTCGGCGAAAGCTGCTACCATCCCTGCTCCTGCCTCCAGTCCCCAGAATGCCACTGAGTTGATCTTCCGTCGGGATCCCTCGATCTACGATGGGCGATTTGCCAATAATGCCTGGCTGCAGGAACTGCCGAAACCCATGAGCAAAATGACTTGGGACAATCCCCTCGAAATATCGCCCAAGATGGCCGAGCGTCTCAGGGTGAAGGGGGGGGACATGGTCAAGCTCGAGGTTGACGGCAAATCCCTCGAATGTCCGGTTTGGATTCAAGTTGGACACGCCGACGGGGTGGTCACTGCATTCTTAGGTTACGGTCGACGACGGTCAGGTCGCGCCGGCACCGGTGCTGGCTTTGATTTTTACCCCCTGCGCAACAGTAGGACCACATCCCTGGCGACAGGAGTTCAACTCAGCCCGAGCGGCCGCAGTTTTCTCCTGGCGACAACTCAAGGCTTTCAAAGCATGGACACCGGAGAATCACAACGCCCTCTGGTGCGCACAAAGAACCTTGAGGAATACAAGCAGGAAGCAAACTTCGATGAGGAACGTCCTCGAGAGAATGAGACTCTCTATCCCCCATACGACTACAAGTCAGAGCCCTACGCCTGGGGGATGGCAATCGATTTGAATGCTTGTGTGGGTTGCAATAATTGCGTGATCGCCTGCCAGGCAGAGAACAACGTCCCGGTGGTTGGAAAAGAGCAGGTGAATCGCGGACGTCACATGCACTGGCTGCGGATCGATGCCTACTATCAGGGGGATCGCGATAATCCCAAGGCCTATTTCCAGCCTGTACCATGCATGCAATGTGAAAACGCGCCCTGCGAGCTGGTATGTCCAGTCGGCGCCACCACGCACAGCACCGAGGGACTCAACGATATGGTGTACAACCGCTGTGTTGGCACCCGCTATTGTTCCAACAACTGCCCCTACAAGGTGCGACGTTTCAATTTCATCTTGTTCCAGGATTGGAGCACGCCGCAGTTGAAGATGCTTCGCAATCCCGACGTTAGCGTACGCAGTAGGGGAGTTATGGAGAAGTGCACCTACTGTGTGCAGCGTATTAATCACGCGCGTATCGACGCAGAAACTGAATCCACGAAACAAAATAAGGAACTCCGCATCCAGGATAGCGGCTTGCAGACCGCCTGCCAGGAGTCCTGTCCGGCTAACGCAATCATTTTTGGCAACATCAACGACCCGAACAGTACGGTTTCCAGGTGGAAAGCTAAATCGCGAAACTACGGTTTGCTGGACGATCTTAATACTCGTCCGCGCACTACCTATCTGGCGGAGATTCGCAACCCCAACCCAGAGCTGGGAAGCTAGGCGGAGTACAGTCGGAATGGCTAAACCAACAGAAGTTGAAATCGGTGAGCAAAAGGCACCGGTCATTCAGCCCGGGCACACCTTCGCCTCAATTACCGAGAAGATCGGCGCCATCGTCTTGCGACGGCCGATCACCGACGGGTGGGTTCTGGGGATGCTCATCTGTTTTGTAATTTTGCAGTGGTTTCTTCTGGCAGTTTGCTACCTTTTTTATAAGGGTGTGGGAATTTGGGGCGTCAATATCCCTGTAGGGTGGGGATTCGCTATCGTCAACTTTGTTTGGTGGATCGGTATTGGCCACGCCGGCACTCTGATTTCAGCCATCTTGCTGCTCCTGCGGCAGTCCTGGCGCAACTCCATCAATCGCTTCGCCGAGGCGATGACGCTTTTTGCCGTGGCCTGCGCCGGCATGTTTCCCATCTTCCACCTGGGCCGGCCCTGGCTGTTTTACTGGTTGTTCCCCTATTCGAACACCATGACCTATTGGCCGAATTTCCGTAGCCCTCTGGTCTGGGACGTGTTCGCGGTAACCACCTATCTGACGATTTCGCTGGTTTTCTGGTTTGTAGGCCTCATACCCGATCTAGCCAGCTTGCGCGACCAAACCAGCAATCGATTCGTTCGCGCCATCTATGGCCTGCTGTCGATGGGCTGGCGCAATTCGGTCCGTCACTGGAATCGCTACGAGACCGCCTACTTATTACTCGGAGGCCTGGCCACTCCGCTGGTGCTATCGGTCCACACGGTCGTTAGCTTCGATTTCTCGATCGGCATTGTTCCTGGATGGCACACGACGATTTTTCCTCCTTACTTTGTCGCGGGCGCGATCTATTCCGGCTTCGCCATGGTTCTGGTGCTCGCCATCCCCATCCGCAAGTTTTATGGCATTGAAGACCTTATTACTATGCGCCACATAGAAAATTCCGCCATGGTCATGTTGGCCACGGGATGGATTGTGGCCTATGGCTATGCCTTTGAGGCCTTCATGAATTGGTACGGCGGCGATCCCTATGAAACCACTTTGCGCTGGAACCGTCTGCACGGACCCTATTCGACCGCGTATTACGCGTTACTCTTTACCAATCTTTTCGTGCCGCAAGTATTGTGGTTTAAGCGGATCCGCACCAATCCAATATTGCTCTTTTTTATTTCACTCGACGTGCTGGTCGGCATGTGGCTAGAGCGTTTCATTATTGTTATCGTCAGTTTAACTCGGGATTTTCTCAATTCCGCCTTTGGCATGTATTACCCAACGCAGTGGGATTGGGCGATTTTTATCGGCACCCTGGGATTTTTCTCCGCATGCATGTTCCTGTTCCTGCGGGTGTTGCCGGCGGTCTCCATCTCCGAACTGAAGACGCTACTTCC
>JAFAPG010000433.1 GCA_019247235.1 Acidobacteriota bacterium | reverse complement strand
CCGGAATTCGCCCGAGCGCCGCTACACGGCAACTCACGGTAATGGCGGACGGGATTATCCTCTGGTCGTATTGGTAAATCGAGGAACCGCATCGGCCGCGGAGATCGTTGCCGGCGCCATTCAGGATCACGATCGTGGGCTGATCATTGGCGAGACCACGTTTGGCAAGGGCCTAGTACAAACCGTCTACCCGCTGTCTAACGATACCGGTCTGGCACTGACAACGGCTAAGTACTACACACCCAGCGGAAGGTTGATTCAACGCGATTACAGTAACGTCTCCTTATACGACTATTACTTTGATCGTGACGGGATCAACGACACCAGTAATAAAGAGATCAAGCTCACCGACAGCGGGCGTACGGTCTATGGGGGAGGCGGAATCACGCCCGACGTCAAAGTCGATCCCGTTAAGACTAATCATTTTCAGGACACGCTGCTCCAGCATTACGCCTTTTTCAACTTCGCCAAGCATTATGTGGTCACCCACCATGTAACCAAGAACTTCGAAGTCGATGACAACATCTTGCAAGACTTCCGCAAATCCTTAGACAGCGACAAAGTGCTCTACAGCGAAAATGATTTCGTTCAGAACAATGAGTGGATCCGTTCCAACATGAAGAGTGAGATCTTTGTCGACGCTTTCGGCCAGGATGAGGGTCTCAAGGTAAAAGCGGAAACCGATCCTGAGGTGCTCAAAGGGCTTGAGCTCCTCCCCCAAGCCCGGGCCCTGGCAGAAAATGCGAAGAAGATCATAGCTGAACGCAATAGCTCAGCCCTAGGCCGCTAATTAGCTCAAAAGCCAGGCGAACCCCCCGGAACGGGTTCGCCTTCACCCTTATCTAAAGCTAAAGCTCCCGCCACCGTTAACCTAAGCTCACTCCAACTACTTTCCCTCTCAATTATTAACAAAGGAAAGTTAAAGCTGGCCTTCTATACATCATCTAAGCCATTCAATCAATCTCAGACTAGCAATCACCAGGAGATTTGTGTGGCCACGTTCAGCGCTCATTCGTCGGGTCCTATTTCGCGTCTCGATTCAGGCAAGGCGCACCCTGGGTCGGCGCGGGGCAAAGAGCCCGGCCGTCGTCAAAGTTGGCTGCGACGTTTGGTGGTTGGAGGAGCCCGGCGTCTCCACGAAGTGTCGTTTGCCTATCCTGCTCTGGTGAAGGCCTTTCGCGGCCTGCAGCGTGTCGGAATCAACGTAACGCCTAATCACTTTTATTGGCCCATTCCCGATATTTCCGACCTAGAAATAAGGGAATGGCCTATCTATCCTCCGCCCGCTTTCTCGAAGTACGATCTCAACCGGCAAATAGTGTTTGGCCGGGAGCTGGCCTCCGAGTACGGAGATGAGTGCCAGTTTTCCTCTAAGCCGAACAAAAGTACATACCACTACCACAATGGCTATTTCGAGGCTGTGGACGCGGAGGTGGCCTACGGCGTGGTACGCCGCTCTAAGCCCAGCCGCGTGGTGGAGATTGGCACCGGCTACAGCACGCGAATACTTGCCGCCGCCCTGGAGAAGAATTTCGAATGCGATGGCGTCGAAGGTCGACTAATCTCGGTCGATCCAAACCCGGAACGATTCTCGGAAAAAGCCTCGGACCACCTTGTAGAACAGTTCCCTCTAGCCGTTCAGGATCTGGATCTTGAGTTTTTTGACACCTTAGAAAGGGGCGATATCCTCTTTATCGATTCCAGTCATGTCATTGCCGTAGGCAGCGATGTGGTTCGTGAATACCTAGAAATCCTGCCGCGTTTGCGACCCGGGGTGCTCGTCCATATCCATGACATTTTCCTTCCATCGGACTATCCCCGCAACGCAGTTATCGAAAACCTATGGTTTTGGTCGGAGCAGTATTTGCTGCAGGCATTTCTCAGTTTCAATTCAGCGTTTGAAGTACTCTGGGGTTCAAGTGCTATGCAAATTCATTGTCCCTGGGTGCTTGCAGAGTGCTTTCCGAACTGGCAACACAGCTATCGTTCCATGCCGAAGTCAAAACGGCGTTTTGTACCTACGCTCGATCAGGACCGTGTATGGCCGTCGAGCTTCTGGATGCAACGGGTCTAGGCAAGCTGCTGCTGGGAGGCGATCGCAGCAACACGATCATGACAAATCTGAGTGCTTGAACCAGGACTCTCAGTTTTTTCAACATTCCTGTGCATAATGTTGTGGAAAACTGGTCCAGAGCGCGATTAACCTCTTCCCTGAGAGTAGCTTCTACACATTGCACACATCGGAGTGCGCAAGGCTTGCAGTTCTTCAGCACGAGCCCAAAGCGATGAGAATTCGGCTGGACAAATTGCTTTGTGAAAAAGGAATTGTGCCCTCAAGAGAGCGCGCACAAGCCTTAGTGTTGGCGGGCAAGGTCCTCGTCGATGGGAAAAAGATCGAAAAGGCGGGGACCGCGGTTGAGGTCAGCTCAGAGATTCGGCTGCTAGGTCCGGATTTGAAATATGTAAGCCGTGCCGGGCAAAAGCTCGAGCACGCACTCCTTCATTGGAAGATCAATGTGGAAGGTAAAGTTTGTTTAGACGTCGGTGCTTCGACTGGCGGCTTCAGTGACTGTCTGCTGGAGCATGGAGCGCGACGAGTGATAGCTGTCGACACCGGCTACGGCCAAATCGCCTTGCGCTTGCGAAATGATGCCCGCCTGCGGCTGCTCGAAAAGACCAATGCCCGATATCTGACGCGTGAGCAGTTGGGTGAGGTGATTGATGTGATCGCACTCGACGTCTCCTTCATCTCCGCCACCCTGGTTTTACCCGCGGTCGTCGCGGCTGCCTTCCCTGAATCCCCAGAGGCGAGGTGCGGACGAACGCTCGTGGTTCTGGTTAAGCCGCAATTCGAAGCTGGGCGAGACAATGTCGGGAAAGGTGGTATCGTGAAAGATCCACAGACGCAGCGGCAAACCGTAGACAAAGTTCAAAACGCAGTTAGGATCTTAGGCGCGGTCACGATCGAGTTCATCGAATCGCCAATCCTTGGCGCTGAGGGAAACCGAGAGTTCTTGCTCTGTGCGCGGTTTTGAATTGGGCTGCTGGCAAGCGCCGGCGGAGCCGAAGGGCGGCGAGAGATCCAGAGGCGAGCACCCGAATTCCGGGTGCCCGCCTGTTTTCTGTACAATTCCACTTCTGCCATGGCACAAGGACCAGTTCATAGGAAAGCCGTCGGTATTGTCTCGAAGCCCAACAAACCGGAAGTCGGGGATATTATTCCGGGTCTGATTGAATGGCTTTCAACCCATAATTTCGATTTCATCGTAGATCCGGAGACCAGGTTATATGCCGGGGGAGCTCCAGCGATTGCGCGTCAGGAAATGGGCGAGCGCAACCTGGAATTCGTAATTGTGCTCGGTGGCGATGGCACCTTGCTCTCGGCGGCACGGGCGGTCGCTCGTGCTGGAATACCGATTGTGGGAGTCAATCTGGGCGCACTTGGTTTTTTGACCGAGGTTCCTCTTGAGGAACTCTATTCGACTCTTGAAAGCATCACCCGGGGCTCAAGCCAACTCGACATTCGCGCAATGGTGCATTGCGAAGTAAACCGCGACGGTGTAACCGTGGCCACCTTTGACGCTCTGAATGATGTGGTGGTAGGAAAGGCAACGATTGCACGTCTCAATCACTGTGATGTGTACATCGACACCGTCTTTGTCTCTCGCTACCAGGCCGACAGCTTAATCGTATCCACCCCGACGGGATCGACGGCTTACGCGCTAGCGGCGGGAGGACCGATTCTCATGCCGGACGTGGAAGGGTTTGTTGTAACCCCGGTTTCAGCACACTCGCTCACCCATCGCCCCTTGGTCGTGCGCGATAGCTCACGAATCGAGATCCTGGTAATGACGGGACAGGAGGAGGCTTACTTAAGCATTGACGGTCAGGCGGGCATGCCACTTCAGGACGGCGACCGCGTGCACTGCCGAAAATCACAGTACCAGGTGAAGCTCCTGCACACGAAGGGAACATTCTTCGACGTTCTGCACTCTAAACTTAAATGGGGCCAGCGCTAGGTTATGGGATTTCTTCCCTGCCCTGGCCGCGATCAGAATGTCTCACGACACCTTGCGCTGGCTATCGGGGAATTCACGCCGAGGCTTGATTAAGCTTCTTTTTGTTCATGTTAGACTGAGACCGTAATTCCTCTCCAAGGACAGGCTATGAAATTTGGCGTCATCATTTTTCCTGGCTCTAATTGTGATCAGGACGCCTATTGGACCGTGGACCGTGTACTTAAGCAGCCGGTCACCTATTTGTGGCATGAATCCTACGATCTTGAGAATTGCGATGTCATCATTGTGCCCGGCGGTTTTGCTTATGGAGACTATCTTCGTACCGGCGCCATTGCCAAGTTTTCCCCGGTAATGCAATCGGTTCGCCAGTTTGCCAAAGACGGTGGCCTCATTATCGGCATTTGTAATGGATTCCAGATTCTTTGTGAATGCGGGTTGCTTCCCGGCGCGCTCATGCGCAACGCTGGACTGAAATACGTATGCCGCACGGTCCAGGTTCGGGTAGAAAACGTGGACACCCCTTTTACTCACGCCTATCGTGAAGGCGAGGTCTTGTCGATCCCGATCGGCCACATGGATGGCAACTACTTCTGCGATGAGGCCACTCTGGCCGAGCTCCGGCGCGAGCGTCGCATCATCTTTCGTTATGCGAATGCCGCGGGAGAGACCGCCCCAGAAGCCAATCCCAATGGGTCTTTGGACAATATCGCCGGAATTTCCAGCCCTGCAGGCAACGTGCTAGGCATGATGCCACATCCGGAGCGGGCCAGCGAATCGGCACTGGGAAGTAGCGACGGGTTCAGGATTTTCGCCTCCTTAGCAACTGCTCAGATAACGGCCATGAAATAGGTTTCGCCGTCCGCTCTGTCGTACGGCTTGGCGAGGGAGTATTCCTTAAATTCTCGATTACAGGAAAGCAAAACGTGAAAGGAAACGCAAAGGTCATCGCCGCCTTGCAAGAGGCTCTCAGTGAGGAACTTACCGCGATTAATCAATACTTCCTGCACGCCGAAATGTGCGAGAACTGGCACTACAAGAAACTCGGCGATTTCATCAAGAAGCAATCCATTGATGAAATGAAGCATGCCGAGGCACTGATTGAGCGCATTCTATTTCTCGACGCCACCCCTAATTTGACCGAGCCTCTGCGGCTCAGCGTAGGCAAAAACGTGAGAGCGCAGATCGAAAGCGATTTGCAGCTGGAAACCAACGCCGTGGAGATGTACAACCGCGCCATCGAAACCGCTCGTGATCATGCGGACAATGCCTCCCGAGAACTTTTCGAACGGTTGCTGAAGGACGAGGAAGAGCACGTTGATTGGCTGGAAGCACAACTGCATCAAATCGACGAGATCGGATATGAGCGTTATTTGAGCCAGCAGATCGGTGGCCAGTGAAGGGAGCTGGCGGCGGTTGGGCATTCGCTCGGCATCTTCTCACCGGCGGCTTGCATCTAGCTGCTATAGTAATTGCTTCATTGAGCGCCTCCGGAGATTCATACCGAAGCTGATGACAAAGCGGCGTGGGATCCCCATCCTGAGAAAAGCTGCGCTCGTGACCTTCTTGCTCGCCGCTATCTCGCTGCCTGCTTGCGCACAGGGATTTCTGAAGTGGCCCACCCTTGAGGTTTTTGGCGGATACTCGTATCTAGGTTTTCAAAGTACCACGCTCGGCTTCTCCGAGCAGCTGCACATGCAGGGCTGGGCCGGGGCAGTTTCGATTCCCCACATTTATTCCGGCCTGGGGCTGACGGCAGAAGCCAGCGGCCATTATGGCCAAGATCTTGAAGAGTACAATTTCATGGGCGGAGCGCAGTATTCAATCCAGTGGAGAAGTTTCAGATTTACCGGCCACGGCCTGTTTGGCCGCGCCCGGACCCGCCTTACCAAGCCGGGAAGCGCATTCTTTGAGCCCTCCGATCTGAGCCGGGCTTGGTCAGCCGGGGGAGAGGTGGACATCCCCCTCGGCCCAAAAATCTGGCTGCGGCCGGTCGAGGCCGATTACCTGACAACCAAGGCCTTTGGCGACACTCAGCATAGCTTGCGATTGTCGACCGGACTTATTTTTACATTCGGGAAGCACTGATCGAGCTCAGACTCAAGCCATGTCACCAGAAACGCACCAGTCAGGCCGACAGATAAACGTATCCACGCCGTTGTTTGTCGCTCGAGCAAGCCTGGCCGCGGTATTGTTTTCTGCCCTCTGCATTCTAGAAGCCTGCTCGAGCACTCCTACTCGACTGGCTTACGTGGCGAGCGGCACGGGCATTTTTGCTTATCGCATCGATCAGAAGTCAGGGTCTGTGGTCTCGATCGTCAACTCACCTTTTCTGGCTCCCACTTCTCCGACGACTGCCACCTCCCCGGCAAGCGTTGTGGTGCATCCCTCGAATCGCTTCTTGTATGTCAGCAATCAGGATCAAAACACGATTTCGCTGTTTAAAATTGACGCCCTCTCCGGCGCCTTAAGTGAAGTTCTTCCGCGAACTGCAGCGGGAATCAGTCCGGGACCCCTGCTTCTTGACGCCAACGGAAGCACATTGTTTGTCGCCAATCTGCGCTCGAATGACATTTCCGTGTTCTCGGTGAGCGCGAGTGGCATGCTGGCGCCGATTTCGAGCATAAGTCTGGGCTCCTCGCCATCGTCGATGGTGGCACCCGCGGCGGGCAACTTGCTTCTCGTCTCTTTGCCGAACCTTTCCGCGGTCGAGATATTGAGCGTGAGCTCAGGCTCGCTTACCCGCGTGCCGGGTTCTCCCTTCATCATGACAAATAGCGTTGGTTCTGTGGCGGTTGACGCCCAGGGCAAGTTCTTGTTCGTTCCAAATCCCTCCCAGAACACAGTATCCGGCTTCGCGGTACAGCCGAACGGCTCATTGGCCGTGGTTCCCGGTTCGCCGTTTGCCACTGGAGTCGCTCCCGTAGCTGCGCTGGTCGATCCCACTGCCGGGTTCCTGTACGTAGCCAACTCCGGAGCCGGCACAATTTCCCAGTACTCAATCACGTCCTCAAGCGGAGCCCTGACTGCGCTCACGGCAACGGCGCCGACAGTGGGCACCAATCCGCAATTTCTGACTCTTGATCCCAGCGGAAAGTTTGTGTTTGTGGCCAATGTAGGTAGCAACTCCTTTACCGAGCTGTCCATTAATTCCGATGGCTCACTTGGCTCTACTTCCAACAGCATTCAAGTGGGCTCGGCGCCTCGGGCGCTCGCCTTTTCCAAGTAAGATCCCGAAAGGATTCCCGCATGGTCCGATTCGGCATCGTGGGCTTTGGACTGCACGCGATCAAGCGCCTGATGCCGGGCTTCTCGGTTTCGAAACGCTGCCAAGTCACTGCGCTTTCACGACGCAGCCTCGAAATGGCAAAACGGTCGGCAGCTCAGTACAACATCCCCCTGGCATTTGATTCGGCTACCGCTCTGTGCGCTTCGCCGGAGGTTGACGCGGTTTTCGTGGCTACTCCCAATGCGTGTCATTTAAATGACGTGCTCACCTCCATCGCGTTGGGCAAACCC
>JAFAPG010000913.1 GCA_019247235.1 Acidobacteriota bacterium | reverse complement strand
CTTGCGTCAGTCTCTGCCTTTTGACCTGACCGCGTTTGATCCCGCTCGTTTTTCTCGCCAGTGAACCCAGAGTGCTGTGCGCTGCTGGCGCGATCTGATGAGGAGGGCCCAACCTCGTGGCTGGGATCGAATCCTACCGCTATACTGAACTGGTCACGCGCTATTGGCTTCTTTGAAAGGACGTGTCATGGCTTCTCCCGCGGTCGCCTATGCCCGCCAGAACCAACAACGATTTTTGAGCGAATTGAAAGACCTGCTACGAATTCCCAGCGTCAGTACCCTGGCCGAGCACAAAAATGATGTCCAGCGGGCGGCCGACTATGTGGCTAGCGAGTTGCGCCGAGTGGGAATGGAGAATGTAGAAGTCATCCCTACCAAAGGCCATCCTTTAATCTACGCCGATTGGCTGCATGCACCGCAGATGCCGACGGCGCTCTGTTATGCCCATTACGACGTTCAACCGCCCGACCCACTGAACGAGTGGATTACACCTCCATTTGAGCCGGCGGAGCGCAATAACAATCTTTATGCTCGGGGCGCGGTTGATGACAAAGGTCAGTTGTGGATGGAGGTCAAAGCTATTGAGGCTTTGATGCGAGGACACGGCGGGGAACTTCCGATCAACGTGAAATTCCTGCTCGAAGGCGAGGAGGAGGTAGGCGGGGAATCGATTGCCGACTATATTCGTAAGCAAAAACGCAAGCTCAAGGCCGATTTTGCCCTGGTTTGTGATACCGAACTGTTCGCTCCCGATCTCCCCACCTTGTGCGTGGGTCTGAGGGGTTTGGTCTACACCGAGCTCGAGGCCCGGGGGCCAAAGACCGATCTGCACTCCGGCATGTACGGGGGGGCAGCGCCCAATCCGTTTTTCGCTTTAGTGGAAATTTTGAGCAAGCTGAAAGACGAAAGCGGGCGTATTCTCATTCCTGGCTTCTACAAACAAGTCAAAGCCCCCAGCCCTCTCGAACTAAAAGCGTGGAAGCGCCTCCCTTTTGATGAGGAGCAGTACCGCAAGAAGGAAGTCGGGTCGAAAGCCCTCGTCGGCGAATCAGCTTATTCCGTGCTCTATCGCACCTGGGCCCGTCCTACGCTTGAAATCCATGGCATGCCGGGCGGCTTCACCGCCGAGGGTGCCAAGACAGTTATTCCAGCGCGTGCCCGGGCTAAAGTGTCGATGCGTCTGGTTCCCGATCAAGATCCCAATGACATCCTCGACCGCTATCAAGCCTATATAAAACGAGTGACGCCGAAAGGCATTGAAACCCGCATTAAGCTTTGGAGCAAGGGCCAGGCCTGCGTAGTACCGACCGATAATGCCTATATCCAAGCGGCGACTGAAGCTTTGCGCGCCGTGTTCCACCAAGAGACGGTTTTCATACGATCAGGAGGTTCGATCCCCGTAGTGACGGATTTTTACGACGTGCTCCGCATTCCCTCCGTAATGATGGGTTTTGGACTTCCCGACGACAATCTGCATGCTCCCAACGAAAAATTTCACATCCCGAATTTCTACCGCGGCATTGAGTCGATTTGCCTGTTTTTCGAAAATTTGGGAGCTGGCAGCTAACCGTGCGCAAAGCATTCCCGAAGGCGACCCGCAGGCGACCAGGGACGGCGGGTTTCGCTACTGCAGCGTGGAGGTGCGAAGTGAATCACTCCGAAGTTGGCATCGTAGGGCGGGCAGGCGTCTGCGGTGTGAAGCTTCAAAGTTGCCCATTCACGGAGGCGGCTCTGATGTTGCTGTCGCTTTTATGACGCCCGGCGATTACCATTCTTTCTGAGGTTCAAGGGAAGAGCGAGGGGTGAGGTGGAACAGGCGCCTAGGTTCCGGTCGACATCTCGATTGAGCGGGCACAATGAACACGCGGCGGGCGGCCCAGTTCTGTCCGGCTGGGGTTGTTTCTCAGAGCGGCAGGCAGCGCGCGCGAGACTGCATTCAGGCACCAAACTAACTAACCAATGGCGGCACTGCAGTCAATCTCGAGCATGTTACTCTCACAGTTGCTGTGCTGCTGTTGGTTACTCGGATAAAGAGTGACAGCACAAAAAGAAAATTTTCGGCGTCTGTTGCGCACAGTAGAGACGCTCTCTGATCTCGGTCCGGAGATAACGGCAGAGCGCGAGTTCAGTCAAACGGCGCACCTTATGCTCTCAGCGTTGATGCATGCTGTCGGCGCCAGCGAAGGCGTGTTGTTTGTTTTTCTTGAGAAGCCTTCGATGCTCAACTCGATCGCGGCCGAAGGTTTTGCTCTGCTTCCCGATCCGTCCATCATTCCATTGTTACCGCGCCATGTTCATGCCCTCAGTTCCACCCAGGGAGCGGTACTGCTTCCTAAATCGTCCTACGATACATTTCTGAGCGCCAACGGGAATGTGGCTCCGGAGCTGTTCAAGTGCCTGGCGCCATTGAGGGTCTCGGGCAAGCTGGTCGGCGCCGTGGCGCTGGGGCGGCGGGACGGAGATGCCTTGTACGAAGAGGACGGGCTGCAGTCGCTCGACTTGTTGTGCCACTACGTTGCTTTGTCGGTGCAAAACCACAACTTGACGCAGACGCTGGCGCAAAGAGTCGCAGAAAACCTGCGTTTAACCGCTTCGCTGCATGGTTTTTATGACAATGCCTTAGAAGCGTTCGCCGTCGCCATTGATGTGAAGCACATTAATATCCATGGGCACTCTCTGCGGGTGGGGCGGTATGCTGCTGCGATTGGCGACGCCATGGGTATGGATGTCAACGAAGTGGCTTCCCTTCGTTCCGCAGGATACCTGCACGATATCGGCAAAGTTGCGGTCGACAAACGCCTGTTCGGCAAACCCGGGAGCCTCGATCCAGAGGAATTCCGAGAAATGGCCGATCACACCGTCGTCGGTCATCAGATCGTGGCGGGGGTGCAATTCCCGTGGCCTCGGGTTCCCGAGGTTGTGCGTTGGCATCACGAACGCGCGGACGGCTCCGGATACCCTGACGGACTGCAAAATGAAGATGTCCCTATGCAGGTGCGAATTGTTGGCCTGGCCGATACCTTCGATGCCATGACCAGCCCCCGTCCTTATCGCGAGCCGATTTCGCTGGGGGCTACGCTCAACGAGATCGTCCGCATGACCCCACAGAA
>JAFAPG010000688.1 GCA_019247235.1 Acidobacteriota bacterium | reverse complement strand
CACGACTAGTACAAACACTCTACTTCGGCAAGGCGGTGCCCGTTGGACGCTTACAAAAGTACTACAGCAGCGTTCTAGTCAGGGAACCTGCGCACGAAGAACGCCAGAGAATTGTTCACTCAGCCTATGAGATTGCTCCAACCTTAGAACAGGCTTGGCGCAGTTTTGCTCGACCTGAGGAGAATGTGCTTCCAAACGTCCCAAAAATCAAATGTCCGGTGTTTCTGGCTTGGGCAAAACATGACTTCGTGCTGCCTCTGAAAACACTCCAGCCGTCGTTCTCACGGTTCCGCCACTATCAACTCGAGATTTTTGATGGTGGTCATGCCGCCTTCCTCGAAGATCCTGAACAGTTCGAGCTGTCACTTCGCAGATTCCTCAACAGTATGCAAGACTCCTCGGCTGCGCCGGTTGCGCAACCCGGATCTTGATCCGTGGGAAGTTGCGGGGAGGATTTGTCGACCATCCGGAGAAAGACCATAAGAACTGAAGAAGCAGGAGAGGAACGCTGCGGTGGGTTCATCCGAATTGACAGCGAGATAAGCTGAGTCCGGTGGACTCCTTGTTGCGGCAATATGTGGTTGTGGGACTTGTGTTTCGTGTGTTTCGCATGGAGGCAGCGGAGACTGCTGTGGCCAAATATACTATTCGGCAATAATTTATCCTGGGGACGGGGATTGTGCAAATAGCGAGTGCGGTTATGCTCGTGTACATGCGCGCAAACACGTTACGAGAGCACTTCGAAAGAATCCACACGAGGCTGAAGTTCGCGGCGGGTACTCTCCAGGCTTGATTATGCCTACTGCCACAGCCAGCTATAGGCCAGAGTCGACGTTCTATGTTTATAGCAACTGTAGTCATGATTTGCGAAAAGTCGTACGATAGAGCTCGAGGGCGGGCCAGACATGTCTAGTTATCTGATAGCATTCGCATGCGTCTTGTCTGTTCTACCCTCCACTGCCAGAGGGCAGTCTCAGATAGAACCTAAGCACTCCAAACCAGTCTCTCAACCGCAGTTGTCAGCACCCACGCAAGTGGAGGGGCATCTGGTACGGACAAAAACGATTACTTCACCATCCGAAGTCATCGGAGCATTTCGTCCGCCTATGAGGTGCGACAGCAATGGCAATCTCTACATGCTAACTGACGGAGAAGCGGTTGCGGCTGTTCACAAGCTAAACGCGAAAGGAGAGAGAGTTGCCTTGTTTAACCCGGGGTCGGATGCCGATCTCAAGGTGGATGAGGCAGATTATTTTGCATTGGCAGAAGATGGATCAGAACTCTATCAGCTTGTGTACCCCCACGAGGTAAATCGTTACGTCTACGTTTTCGCTGCGGACGGGACATTCAAGTCCGCTGTCAAACTCCAGCCTGGGTTTGTATTCATGCCATCCAAACTGGCGGTATTTCCAGGGGGCCAGTATCTTATCTCCGGCTTGGAGTATGACAAGGATAAGACGTCTGTGATGTGGCCCTTCACCGGAATTTTCGCACCCGACGGACGTTTGTTGAAGGAGCTTGAACTCGAAGATGATGGGACTCTTCATGACATGGCCGCATCCGGCGATGCTCGTGTAACATCTGCAGGTAACCCCTGGGGCAACCGGGCGATCTCGAATGGACAAGCACAAGTTGGTGCAGACGGAAATGCCTATCTTATGCGCTGGACTAGTCCAGCGATCTTTTACGTGATATCAGCCGGCGGTGAAGTGGTCCGCAGATTCACCATCGATCCGGGCGAATCGAGATTCTTCCCAGTCACGATGCAACTCTATCAGAATCGAATAGCAGTGCTGTTTGGCGATTCACAAAAAAGCGACATGATCATGAAAGTTGCTGACGTGGAGGGTCACGAAATCGCGACATATGATTTACCAGCCGGCGGCAGAGAACATATGGAAACCAGATTGACCGTAGCCTTGGCGTGCTATACGGAAAATCCTACCCACTTCCTATTCATCGGCTCAAACGAGGATAGGCACCTGCAGCTCTTGGTTGCCGAGCCGAAGTGAACACACGCGTGCAACACTTCAAGAATGGAACTGTGTGATGTAAGTGTAATGCAATGCCGTCAGGTAGTCGGTAGAACGACAGGGAATTTTGAAGAAGTTAACTCTTTAGTGGAGCGGACTAAGTTCTTGTCGTGTGACTTTTACCGATACTCCGATAGTCCGCCAATCTTTGGAACGAGTGTTCGAAAGGAGGGCTGTTCCCGAGCCCGCCTGTCTTGGCTCAACGGGAAATGGAGAAGCAGGGTTTCCGGTAGTGCAAATTCCGCCCCTTCGGGGCGGGGATTTTCAAGGCGTAGCCGGTCTATCGTCCGATGATTCGCTTGCTGTCGGGTACAAACAGCGCGCGAACAGCAAGCTCCAGTGATCATCCAAAAACCGCAGGATTTTCTGCTCCTGCGTGTTGCAGCTCGTTTTGACTGGAAAATTTTGCTCCAGGATGGCTTATAAACAGCCATCGACAACTCGGTTGACCTGGAGCACCCCTCTGCTTTGCACGTTTTTCGGTGACCAGCGGAGCTGTGCACCTCCGCGCTGTCGCACATCGGCGCGATGAGCCCCGGCCAAGTTATCCCTCAGCATGGTTGCATCCCTGCAGCGGCCGCATGGATTGGAACGTATATGCCCGCCTGTTCACAAATAAGTGCATGTAATCCATATCCGGTTGGCCCCGCTTCGTAACACGCCTGCAGCTGCTCGGGCGGCCCCAGCCTCTTGATTAGCCGGCGTATCGACTCCTCTCGCCTGGGGATGATCCCGAGCTGTCGTACTTTCCCATCCGGCTCCGCTGAAGCTACCGCGATCGTCTCAGCGTGGACATCTAAACCCAAAATCGTACCTTTTTCATCAGAGCGGTTCCTTTCCGCTGTGGCTCTGCGTTGTAGTTACACCGACTCACAATGTAACCCACGCATCGCGCATCTGGACCGGTCACTCTATTATGACTAAGGCTGCCTTCGTCATCGATGTTTCGGTCAAACTATCGCCTGGACCAAGATAAAGGAGCGCATGGAGCGCATCGGCGGCTTCCTTCACTTCAGGAGGAGGGGGAGGCGGTGGAGGGTGGAGGCGCTTAGGGTCAAGTTGGGCAGCGCCGGTTGATTTCTGGAAAAAGAAGTTGGTCGCAAGCAGAAAGATGCAGGAGTATCTTATCTGAACGATTCTTTTGAGCACCTGATGCCAAGGGGCGGTGCGCAGTTGGCGAACAATGCTATACCCTCAAAATGCTACGGTTTTCTGCCAATCCCACAAAATCCATCCGTTGACACGTTCCTCGAATATCTCAATATCCGAGTATCCAGCTTGGGCAAAAAGATCACGGTGCCCAGCGAGATCCAAGAGCGTCATGCCTGTTCGCGAGGCATATTTCTCGCATAACTTTGCCATCTTCGTGTTCGCTCCAAGGTACACTTCTGCGATGATGGTGAGTGTCCCGCCGGACTTCAGAACCCTGAAGACTTCACGCATGTCTGTGGGCAGGTTGGGCCACCAAAAGTGCGTCTCCACCGCCGTTACGAGGTCGAACATTTCATCCGCAAATGGAAGCTGACACACGGAGCCATGCCGGATCTCGACGCGGCCCATTTCCAGCCAGCGTGAATTGCTTCTCTTGCTTGCTGCGACGCTTTCTTCCGAATAATCAACGCCGTATACTTTTCCCTGCGTGACGCGTTCCGCTAACTTGCCCAGTGTTCTACCGCCGCCACAGCCCACATCGAGAATGGTGTACCGCTTCTCTATCGAGACGTGCCCCAAACCCCAGTCCGTCACTTTGGAATGCCGCGAGTTCATGTTCCGGAGGACCAGCCGTCCCAGCCATCCGCGAGGCTTTTTGCATTGGCTTATACCTTCGCTTTTGAGTGCGGTTGTGTTCATAGCCCCAGTTTCACCCCCGAAAGAACGTTGCAATGAACCGTTGGAATTACTCCAGCAATCTTATCTGAAGCGGAGTAGCGGTGTTGTCGTCCAAATCCCCTCCTCACCAGTATGGCGTCAGGGCGAACAGACATGCCAAGGTTGCAATATCATCTGTAACCAACAAACAACTTGGTATTGCGGCTTCTCAGCCGTCTTACAGCTGTTCGTAGCCGCTATGGTAGTACGCGATATTGACTTGAGGATCCATGAATGTGATCAGGGGTACTGCATTATTGAGCATCCATGCCGCTGAAGTGTCCGTGTCAGGACGAAGGTATGTCCGACCGTCGTTGCCTTTTGAGAAATTCACGTGCAGGGCTGGGGTCCTCCCCCCCAATTAAGTCCGACAACATTTAACCCCTGCTTCTCGAATTGTGGGCTTTTCGTGCCCCTGACATTTTGTGGCCGAGGGCCCCCAGTTGCGTATGGGGAATGGCGGTTCACACTTCCGCAGGGCACATAACGTGGGATAGCGGACACCTGCCCTTGGCACGTCGCTATGAAAGGCCGTTGAAACTGTCAGACTCCGCTGACCCTAAATCTCCGAGTTGCCCGTGCCTTTCGGCCGGTGAGATTTACTCCATGCGGAGCGTTCGGGCAGGATCTATCTGCGTGATGCGCGAGGCAGGCAGCAAACTTGCTCCGGCAGCCACAAGTATCAGCAGAATCGGAACTACGGTCAGCGTCAACACATCGTAGTCTCTAACGCCGTAGATTTCGCTGCGCAAGACCCGCAAAGCAGCGAAGGAAAGTAGCAGGCCGGCTACGATGCCGAGACTCGCGGCGGTTACGCCTGCTGAGCCCACGTCCAACATGGCCTGCCGAGTCGAAGAACCGAGCGCCATGCGAATCCCGATCTCGCGAGTGCGCTCCACGATAAGGTTTGACACGAGTCCGTAGATCCCGATCGCCGAGAGCAGCAGCGCCAATCCGCCGAGTCCTCCCAGCAGAGCCACTTCGACTCGCTGGTATCGGAGATTCTGGATGAGCAAGTCCGACATTGAGTGAAACCCTGAGAATGGTAGGTTCGGGTCGACCTGCGCCAGAGATCGCTGCATCGCGGTGGTCAGACCTTCAACGGGACGCGTCGTTCGCACGACCCAACTCGGTTCGAACCAGATGTGAGCCACATTGACCAGCCCTTGATCCGTCTGCGTGATCGGAAGGTAGAAAACAGGTTCAGTGCCGACAGGAGCATCGCCACCCATCCCCGGTTTCTTCGCGATGCTGCCGACTACGCCGACAATGGTGTAGTCGTGGCCCGAGGTCCGGAAGTGTCGCCCGATGGGATTGGGTTCAGCAAAAAATTGGCGCGCAAAGTCTGTATTGACGACTGCCACAAACTGCGAGGTTGGCGTATCGGTGTCAAGAATGCCACGGCCGGCAAAAATCGGGATCCGGAGTGCCTGAAAATATTGAGGGGTCACGTACGTGAGACTTGAGCCCCACTTCTTGCCGGCAAACTTACCATCTAGAATTTCGAGACCGTCATTGAGCCCTCTTTCGTAAGGAAGGCTTAACCCTACAGCAGCGCTTTCAATCCCAGGAATCTGATTCATCGCCGCGATGCTCCGACCGATCAGGTTCCGAAACGGAGCTGCCTCGCGATAGCGGGCATCGTCCAGAGAAGCACTTGCCGTCATCACGTTCGTGGCGTCGAAGCCCGGGGGCAGAGCTTCCAGATGAATCAGACTTCGAATGACGAGTCCCGCCGCAGCCACCAGAATGACCGTCAGCGCGACCTCGCCGCCGATTAACAGTTGGCGGAGGCGAATCGATCCTCGAGCCACCGACCGGCCCCCGACCGACATCGAAGAGCGTAGATCGACCTGCCGCGTGTGAAGCGCTGGCAAAGCGCCGAAGAGCAGACTGGTAAACAGCGCTGCTCCCAGCGTGAAACCGAGAACACGCCAGTCCAGGGAGACTCCACCTAGGGGAAGCATGTAGCTCGGCACGAATCCCGGCAACGACGAGAGAATGA
>JAFAPG010000659.1 GCA_019247235.1 Acidobacteriota bacterium | reverse complement strand
CGACTCCTTCCGTATCATTCAGCACGGAGATGCGGAGGTGATGATCGCCGGCGGGTCGGAAGCGGCGATCACGCCTATGGGGGTGGGCGGCTTTGCCGCTATGCGTGCGCTCTCAACCCGCAATGACGAACCGGAAAAAGCCAGTCGGCCATGGGACTGTGCCCGCGACGGCTTCGTCATCGGCGAGGGGGCCGGCATTTTAATCCTAGAGGAGCTCACACATGCGCGGGCCCGGGGAGCAACTCCGCTGGCCGAAATCGTCGGCTATGGCATGAGTGGTGACGCCTACCACATTACCCAGCCGGCGCCGGGACACGAAGGCGGATTTCGGGTCATGAAAAATGCCGCGCGCGACGCGCAGGTGCCTCCTGAGGTCATTGACTACGTCAACGCCCACGGTACCTCGACTCCTATCGGGGACACGCTCGAGGCCTATGCCATCCGCAATTTCTTTGGCCAGCGCAAGATCGCCGTCAGCTCCACCAAGTCCATGACCGGACACCTGCTCGGCGGGGCCGGTGGACTGGAAGCGGGCATCACCGCGCTCGCCCTGCGCGATCAAATTCTCCCTCCTACCATCAATCTTGAAAACCAGGATCCGGAGACCGCTGGCATGGATTTTGTGCCCCATCACTCACGTTCCGCTTCGCTTGAATACGCCATGTCAAACTCCTTTGGCTTCGGAGGAACTAACGGCGCGCTGTTGTTTAAACGATGGACCCAGTAGCCGGGCCTCTCCTTAATCTCGTGAATCTGCTCGAAAGCTAACCTTGGCCTGGGCGCCAACCATTCCCCAATAGCCATGTTCTTCAATCCGGGTACGGACGGATTCTGGTCATGTCCGTAATCACACCTTGGTACTCAAGAACTGTCCTTTTGCGTCCTTGATGAACCCTGATTCCCGCGCCAGAATAGGGTTTCCCCGGGACCTGAGGTAAAGGAAGGCTTGACCTCGCCCTCAAGAAAGGGCGAGTAGGCGCCGGCGGCAAGCAGCGACATCGAAAGAAGTTGCCGGCCGCTCCAGCCACAACGTCCATTGGATAGGGGAGAAAACTCTTGGGAAACGGTCTAACGGCTCTTACCTCCTCCGCCAAAAAGTTTTCTGCCCGGGCCGCACTCGTCGATTTACAGGAATCGTCTAAAACCCTACTTTCGGAATGTTTTCGTCAATTCGGCATCGACGCGGTTGCGATGACCGTGCCTGAATCTCCGCGATTGTCATCAGAGAAATTCGATGCCTGCGTGGTGCGCATGAGCCCGCTGGCCGAAGCCGTTCTTGAATCAGTGCGGGGCTCGCGTTCGAACAGTCGCATGGTGATTTATGGCTTGGGCGGCACTCTCAAGGACACGATGCGACTGTCGAAATATGGACTGAACGCGGTCTTTCATGAGCCTCTCGAGCGCCCGGCGGCGCTGAAGCTGGTGAAGGCCACCCAGATGTTGGTGCTGCATGAGTTTCGCCGTTATGTGCGCATTCCAGTGATCACGGAAGTTTCCGTGGCCGCGGGCGAGAGGCACTTCACCGCAACCAGCGTGGAACTGAGTAGCGGAGGAATGTCGCTCAAATCCCCCGTGGAGCTCTCCCATGGCACGCAGGTAGAAATTTCTTTTGCCCTGCTCACCCTGCCGCGAATCTGGGTGCGAGGCGCGGTAAGCTGGGTGAAACAGCCGAGCAAAGTGATTGGGGTGCGTTTCGACCCGCAGGATGAGCGCCGCCTGCGGATCAAAGAGTGGGTGGACTCGTATCTGGAAATCTGAACCTGAGTAGTGGCGCTATCCCCACGTGAATGAGGCGGATAGCGGCTCAGTAAGTTCCTTTCTGTCTCTCGGGTGTCCACGGTATTGCCCACGGAATGTCTCGCCTTTACGCTTTCTCTAGATAACGGAAACAGGAGGAACCTATGAATTGGGACCAGCTCGAAGGCAAATGGAAGCAACTCACGGGTTCGGTCAGGGCGCGATGGGGTAAGTTGACCGACGACGATTTGCAGATGATCGGTGGACACAAGGATCAGCTGGTAGGAAGAATTCAGGAACGGTATGGCATCCACAAAGAGCAGGCCGAACAGCAAGTCGAGGATTGGAACCGCACCCTCGGCGAGAACAATGAGTATGAGCG
>JAFAPG010000589.1 GCA_019247235.1 Acidobacteriota bacterium | reverse complement strand
GCGGCCGGGACTACACAAACATCCGATCGTTCGTAGGCCGCTTTCACCGGTTCGCGGCTAGCAAAGTCGACCGATTGCAGGGGACGACGCAGGGTGGAAATTGGCTTCAAATAGCCGCGCACCCGGATCTCTTCGCCATTTGATATTCCACCCTCAATACCTCCGGCGTGGTTACCTCCGCGTGAGAACTTGGTGAAGCCGGCGGCGGCGTGGTATCCGATTTCATCATGGACCTGGGAGCCGGGACTGTACGCGGCGGTCACACCTGCGCCAATCTCCACGGCTTTAACCGCCTGCAAGGACATCACCGCCGCCGCAAGTTGGGCATCCAGACGCTCGTCCCACTGTGCATAGGTACCGAGTCCGGGAGGTACGTTGTGGGCAACCACTTCAAAGACGCCGCCGACCGAATCGCCTGTCCGCAGGACCCTGTCTACTTCTTCTTTCATCTGCTGTTCCAGGGCCGGATCAGCGCAGTTAAGCAGAACCTCCTCTCGTCGGCAACTGGCTTCGATCTGCTCCCATCGAACCATGTGCGAGACTTGCGCCGAAGCCACGGCCACAACGTGGCTGAGAACTTCGATCCCCAGTTCGCGCAAAAGCAGTTTAGCCATGGCGCCGATGGCGACGCGAGCGGCAGATTCTCGGGCCGAGGCGCGCTCAAGTACGTATCGGGCCTCGGAAAAGTTGTATTTCAGCGCCCCTGCAAGGTCGGCATGTCCGGGGCGGGGCGAGGCTACCCGCCGGTGGAGCTCGGGGTTGCCTTTTTCAATGGGAAGTTGTTCCTGCCAATTCTTCCAATCGCGATTTTGAATGAGCACCGAAATCGGGGAGGCAATGGTCTTTCCGTGGCGCACCCCGGAGAGGATGTGCGCGGTATCGCGTTCGATCTTCATCCGCCCACCCCGACCATACCCTTGCTGCCGTCGCCAAAGTTCGTGATTCAGGAAGTCGACTGAGATGTCGAGTCCGGCCGGCAGGCCGGAAAGAAAAGCCACCAGCGCTTCTCCGTGCGATTCTCCAGAGGTAAAGTATTTAAGCACTGGTTGCGATTGTAGCCGATTGGCCGGGCAAACCCGGAACTCCGGTTCTCATCCAACCTGAGTCTCGTAATGTTCCGGGACGGATGCTTGTTACAATGAGGGGAAAATTCCGACCTGTAGCTCCAGCTCGTCTATTTCGCAGGGTACCGCATGAGAATGTTCAGTAATTTCGAGGTGAGGAGTGTCCTCTAGAGGGGCGCATAAGTCACGCGCCGAGGAAACTGCCGTGGTCGGGGAACATTCTCGACAGCTTCTGAAAGCCCAGGAGGAGGAGCGCCGACGGATTAGCCGGGAGCTGCATGATGAAACCGGTCAGGCCTTAATGGTTCTCCGCTTTCACTTGGAAACGCTCGAGGGCGGCAGCCGGAGCACAGAGCAAAAGGCCAGGATACATGAATCCCTGGATCTTCTTGACCGCACCATTGAAGGCCTGCGTCGCACCATTGCTCGACTCTCGCCGCGCGTGCTCGAAGAACTTGGGTTGGTGGCCGCCATTCGCCGACAAGTGGCGCTCTTAAGCAAACACAGGGAAATCAAGGCGCAATTGGATCTACCCGACGACCTGCGATGGTTGGACCACGATCTCCAGGTGGCGATCTATCGCTCGGTGCAGGAGGCTCTGCACAACGCCGCCAAACATTCCCGAGCAGCCAGCTTCAAGGTACGGCTTCTCAGCGTTGGCGGAAAGCTTGTCTTAGAAATGGAGGACGATGGTATCGGCTTTTCTCCACGCGCGGCGCAACAGAGAGGCTTTGGACTCACGGGAATGCGCGAGCGGGCGCTGGCTTTAGGGGGATCGATGAAGATCCGCTCTGAAGCGGGCAAAGGAACCCGAATCCGCATCACATTTCCGATTACACCCCGTTCCCGACGTTCCGGGCGGGGGCCGCTTGCGCACATGCCGGCTGCATAGGTTCCGAAAGAAAGATCTATGGCGATTCGTTGCTTGATTGTTGATGACCACACGCTGTTTCGGGATGGTCTGCGACGGCTTCTCGAAAGCGAAACCGGCATCGAAGTAGTCGGCGAAGCTGGGGATGGCGCTGAGGCCATCGAACGGGCGCGCATGCTCAAGCCGGATGTTGTGTTGATGGACATTGGCATGCCCGGACTATCTAGCTTCGAGGCTTCCCGCCGCATTACCCGGGAGTTGCCGGGCAGGCGAGTGATCTTTCTGACCATGTATGAGGACGAGGAGTACCTATTGCAGTGCCTGGACGCGGGCGCATCCGGTTACATTCTGAAAGATGCACCTGCGCCGCGTTTAATCGGCGCGGTGCGTGACGTTCATGCGGGAAGAAAGTACCTCAGTCCGCAGGTTCTGGGGAAGTTGGTCGATGATTTCCGCTCTCGTTCGACTTCGGGGATGGCACGCGGCTCGACATTAACGCCGCGCGAGAGAGAAGTCATCAAAATGCTCGCCGAAGGAAACTCGGTTCGGCAGATTGCCGGCATTTTAGGCTTGAGCGTTAAAACCGTCGAGGCGCATAAGTTCAACTTGATGCGCAAGCTCAACATTCACAACAAGGCTCAACTTGTCACTTACGCCATTCAGAAAAAAATCGTGAAAATGCCCGCCGGAGCCTAAAGCCCAATACACAATTTTCTGAATTTTGCCTCCGCTTATGGCCGAAGCGCGCAACTGCGGCGAGAAGCCTAGTTCGAGCTCGAGGGCAAGAGGCCCGTCTGAACTCTTTCGCTTCGTCGTCGCCGCAATGCCTCAAAGTTTCGCGCGTCTCCTCCGAGACGATCGAGCACAACATCCGCAGCGCACGCCCGGTCACGGAAAAAATGGCTCTCGGGTTGGGAAGGCAGTAAGATTTCTGTTGACAATAGCATTAAGACACCGCAATATCTTGAGTCAGAGATGCTGTTGATACAAAATGTCGACATGCATCGCAGTTTGAAGTGCTCTGAGTAACGATGTTCAAGGGAAAATCGTTCAGGAGGAAAATCGATGCCAGCAAAGAAAAAGGCAGCAAAAAAGAAAAAGCACTAAGCGAGAGCGTCTCGCGATAGAGTTCCTAAGCCTCTCGAAGAACACCCTCGAGAGGTTTTTTGCTGTGTGCTATTGTCCGCGATGCCAGATCATGCTAGAAACGCCAGTGCGGCAGCTCGTGCGAGCCTGCTCGCTCTGGAGCCAGGATGACCCCCCGTCCCAACTCGAAGCTGAAAGCGTCTTGGAAGAATGAGATCGTTATTCCCGACAAGCTTTATTTCCGAATCGGTGAAGTTTCCTCGCTTTGCCGCCTGCCGGCTTACGTTTTGCGGTTCTGGGAAACGGAGTTTCCTCAACTGAAGCCGGTAAAGAGTAGCACCGGACAGCGAATGTATCGGCGAAAGGATGTGGAGACGGTGCTGCGAATAAAAAAGCTTCTGTACGAGGAGGGGTTCACCATCGCTGGCGCTCGGCAACAGTTGCGCATTGAAAGCACCGCGGCCAAGCACCAAACACCGTTGCCGTTCCCCTCCCACAGTCCCGTCGACCTGAGGCGAATTCGCCATGGTCTCGAAGAGATTCTGACCATGCTTTCGCCTCGCACTTGACCTCGAGCCCCGAAAGGCACCGGGCCTCCAGCGCAGATCCTCAAGCTAAGAGCGAAGTTGGGGGATGATTTGCTTCAGCGGATTGTTCTGGAATAAGCGAATGGCGGCGATGCCGGTGGCTCCTGCCTGAATACAGCTGCGAGCGTTCTCAACTCCTATGCCTCCGAGGGCCAAGATGGGAATAGGATGTCGACTGGCGCGATGCAGCAATTCGAGACCAAGAACACGGGAACTTC
This sequence comes from Acidobacteriota bacterium, assembly GCA_019247235.1. Lineage (GTDB taxonomy): Bacteria > Acidobacteriota > Terriglobia > Terriglobales > Acidobacteriaceae > Gp1-AA145. The sequence goes on along the minus strand of JAFAPG010000589.1, from coordinate 1,945 downwards.
CTGCCTTGGCAAAAATCGGCGCCAGCAAGGCGTAATCGGCTTGCGCTTGCGCCGACTCCTCGACTTGCTTCTCGGTATGGCAGGAGATGGTGATTACCGGCGCGCCAGCTCCCTTGGCGAGCTTCCAAATCCTGCGAACTTCTTGCGCCGAGATATCACGGGATCGCAAGTGCACGCCATGGGCCCCGACCGCTAATGCCACATCGACTCGGGAGTTCAGCAGTAAGCGAGTCCGGCCCGAGGAACGTTTGATTTCCCCCATTGCCTCGCGCGCAAGTCGCTCGAGTTCGCGAGTGGTAAGGTCCTTCTCGCGAACTTGCACAAAGTCGACGCCAACCTCGACCGCTTCAGCAATTTTTTTCAGCAAGCGAGTCCGCCGCTCGGCCTGCGTGCCTTCCCATTGCCTGCCATCGGTAATGTAATAAAGAAGCAACGAGCCCGAGCTCACGGATTGGTTTTTGCGATCTCGGGCACAACTTCTCCCACCCGGCGCGGGCGCTCGGGCCCGAGATGATATCGTGTGAGACCGTCTTTCAGAAATTCAAAACCTTCTTCCGGGCTGTCCACCATTTTGAACAGCTCCAGGTCTGTAGCCGAGATAGCCCCGGCATCAACCATGGTCTGAAAGTTGAGCGACTGATTCCAGTATTTGCTGCCATAGATCACTACCAGAATTTTCTTTGCCAATTTTTGGGTTTGTGCCAAGGTGAGAATTTCAAAGAGTTCGTCGAGAGTGCCAAAGCCCCCGGGGAAAATCACCAGTGCTTTGGCGAGATAGGCAAACCAGAACTTCCGCATGAAGAAGTAATGAAATTCAAAGTTTAGCGACGGACTGATGTAGGGATTGGGATATTGCTCAAAAGGCAAGCGGATATTCAACCCCACGGTTTTCGCTCCCGCCTCGCGGGCTCCCCGGTTTGCCGCTTCCATAATTCCCGGTCCGCCGCCAGTTGTAACAACAAAGCGCCGCCGCCTGGCCGGGATATGTGCGGCCCAACTACTCAACAAAAATGCCATGCGGCGCGCATCTTCATAGTAGCGCGCCATTTCCAGGTTCGGAGTGACACGCCCGGTCTCGGGAGAAGCCGGTTGCGAGCCCAGCTGGTCGGCCTGTTCGGAGCTGATAAACCGAGCGGATCCGAAGAATACAACTGTGTCCTGAATCTGTTCGTGGCGGAAACGCGCCAGCGGCTCCACGTATTCCGACATGATGCGTAAAATGCGCCCGTCCGTGCTGTTTAAAAACTGTGGATTCTCGTACGCCAAAGGCGCGGATTTGCTAGGCGGTGTGCTCATCTGGTCTGTGCTCACGAAAATGTCCTGGTATTGGTGATGCGGCCGAAAGACGCCTCTCTACTCATTCGAAGACGAGATGCAGTCTACGAGGCATGGACTTTCGGGTTTTCATGATAGTGAATGGCTTCCCAGAATCCTAACCACAGATCCAGCATGCCGAGGCCACTTGAAATCCCTCGAGCGAATCCGCTCAGGGCAATTCCGCGTAGGTGCGAGGACATCAGCAGCAATGGGTTTTCGGTCCACTTCGCGGTCCACGGCAGGATTACAAGCAAAACCCCGAGTGTGGCACAGACGGTGACAAATAACAGGGCGCGTATGCGCTGGAGCCAGAGATTGTACTTAATCGACCGCTCCGGGCCAACTCGAACTACCTCCGGCTTGGTGAAAACCTGCCTGCCACCGGCACAAGGATCCTGCGAAGAGGTGTGAGAGATCGTATTGGGATCGGCGCTCACACCCGGCTCCGGCAAACTTCATAGCTCGACTCGACTGAACCCCATCTCATCCTGCTATTTTACGGCCTAAGGGCCTTGATTCGCTCGGAGACGTCACGGTAGTCGATGTTGCTGCCGTAGACCTCTAGAAAATTGCTCAAAGCGGCGGAATTATTGCCAGCAACCTCAAACGAGGAAGCCAGCTCGTAATG